>JAQCFD010000022.1 GCA_027618305.1 Pseudomonadota bacterium | reverse complement strand
GGTTCACGAAGAACCGCACGGTCCAGGCATTCGCCGTCTCGGGGGTGCGCCCGCGTTCGCCGATAACGCCATACAAATCAGACAGCAATGTCGTGCGGATGCCGGCCTCGGTGGTGGTCTGGTTGGCGACCGGAAAAAACCGGCGCTCGGTGTGCATGGTGGTCACGAACACGCCGTCTTCCTCGATCCGCAACGTCCCGCGCTCGAAGCTGTAATTCGGCCCGCGCCCTTCGGTGACGGATTCCAGCGTCACGGCATAGCCCGCGCCCTCGACGGTCTGGCCGGGGGACAGGGTGGTCACCAATTCGGTGCGCCAGGCCGAAGATCCGGTGATGCCGACGATCATGATCGCAAGGCCGAGATGGGCAAGCGTCATGCCGCTGGCGGACCGTGGCTGCCCGGACAGGCGGCGCAGGGAGACGGCTGGAGAGGAGGTGAATAATTTAATGCGCGCGCCCCATTCGGCGATCGTGCCGGCAGCGAGCCAGGCGGCGAGGCCCATCGCAAATGGCGCCAGGCCTGGGCCGTCGGGGACGGCCAGGAAGGTCACGCCGATTGCCAGCAGTGCGGCGACGGCCGCCGGGACGAGCTTTCGCGATGCGGTCCGCAGATTGCCGCGCTTCCAGGCCATCAGCGGGCCAATGGCCATCAGCACCACCAGCGGCACCATGATCGGGCCGAAGGTGGCATTAAAGAAGGGGGGGCCGACGGAGACCCGGGTCTCGCCGCCCGACAGCGCTTCGAGGATGAGCGGATAGAGGGTCCCCAGCAAGACCGTGGCGGCCGCCAGGGTCAGGAACATGTTGTTGGCGACCAGCGCGCCCTCGCGGCTGGCGGGCGAGAACAGGCCGCCGCCCTTCATGCCGGGCGCGCGCACCGCAAACAGCGTCAGCGCGCCACCGATGGCGATGGCAAGGATGGCGAGGATGAACACGCCGCGTTCCGGGTCGGTGGCGAACGCATGCACCGACGTCAGCACACCGGAGCGCACCAGGAAGGTTCCCAGCAGGCTCATGGAGAAAGTCAGGATAGCGAGGAGGATGGTCCAGCTTTTCAGCGCGTCGCGTTTCTCGACCACGATCGAGGAATGGAGCAGGGCGGTGCCGAACAGCCAGGGCATGAAGCTGGCATTTTCCACCGGATCCCAGAACCACCAGCCGCCCCAACCCAGTTCGTAATAGGCCCACCAGCTGCCCAGCGCGATACCGCCGGTCAGGAAGGTCCAGGCCGCGAGCGTCCAGGGGCGGACCCAGCGGCCCCAGGCCGCGTCGACCCGGCCCTCGATCAGCGCGGCGATGGCGAACGAGAAGGCCATCGAGAATCCCACATAGCCGAGATAGAGGAGCGGCGGGTGGAAGGCGAGGCCGGGGTCCTGCAGCAGCGGGTTCAGTCCCGTGCCGTCGAGCGGCGCCGGGCTGAGCCGTGCAAACGGGTTCGACGTGAAGATGATGAAGGCGAGAAAGGCAAAGCCGATCATCGCCTGGATCGAAAGCACACGGGCCTTGAGGGTCGGCGGCAGGTTGCGTCCGAACAGGGCGACGGCGGCGCTGAACAGCGCCAGCACCAGAACCCAGAGCAGCATCGAGCCCTCATGGTTTCCCCACACGCCGCTGACCTTGTAGAGCATCGGCTTGAGGGAATGGCTGTTCTGGAACACGATCGCGAGCGAGAAGTCCGAGGTGACGAAGCCGTGGGTCAGCGCCGCGAAGGCGAGCAGCAGGGCGGCCGCCTGGGCGATCGCTGTCCGGTCGCCGACGGCCATGAGCCCGGCCTCGCCGCGTGCCGCGCCCCACAGCGGGACGGTCGCCTGGACGGCGGCGAGCACCAAGGCGGCGATCAGGACATACTGGCCGATCTCGGCGATCATTGCGCCGCCTCGCCCTCGCGCCACTGGCCGCTCTTGCGCAAGGCGTCGGCGACTTCCTTCGGCATGTAGGTCTCGTCATGCTTGGCCAGCACTTCGCTGGCCGTGAAGCGCCCGTCCGGCCCCAGTGTACCCTCCGCGACCACGCCCTGACCCTCGCGGAACAGGTCGGGCAGCACGCCTGTGTAGCTGGCCGGGATCGTGCGGTTCAGGTCGGTGACGATGAAATATGTCGTGGCACCCTCGGTACGCACGCTGCCTTCCTCGACCAGACCGCCGAGGCGGAACAGGGTTTCGGGCGGCGCGGGGCGCTCGGCCAGGTCCGACGGTGTGTAGAAGAAGACGAGGCTGTCCTCGACAGCATTCAGGACCAGCGCCGCGGCGGAACCCAGTAAACCGAGAGACACGGCAACGACCAGCAGGCGGCGGTGTTTGCGTTTCATGAGCCCGCTCCCGTTTCGGCCCTGCTCTCGGCGCGTCGCCGGCGGACCGGGGATGCGGCCTCGGCGGCGCGCAGGGCGGATTCGCTGTGCCGCAGCCGGCGCACGCTGGCGATCGCCATGGCTGCCAGAATGACGGTGGCGATACCCAGCGACGGCCAGACGAAGGCGGCGTAACCGCCCATGTTCAGAAATGCTGCTAAGTCTTCCACGTTTCCGGAACCATCTCGGTCAAACGCGCGGCAAGACGCGAACTGTCAAAAAACCTGTTGAACACTGTCAGTCTAGCATTAACGGTACTTGGCAGTTTAACCCAATCCCCTAACGATCACATTCATGTGGGGTTTTTAGCCGGTCGGCACAACCACCGGGTATTATTGGGTAACGCTTTTCAGATAGGCGATTACATCGGCGCGTTGTTCGGGTTTCTTTAGGCCCGGGAAGGCCATCCGGGTCTTCGGCACGGCCTTGCGCGGGTTTTCCAGATAGGCGGACATGGTCGCGTCGTCCCAGACGATGCCCGAGGCCTTCATCGCATCGGAATATTTGTAGCCTATGTTCCGCGACCCGGCGGTGCTGCCGAAGATGCCCCAGAGATTCGGGCCGACCTTGTTCTTGCCGCCTTCTTCCACCGTGTGGCAGGCCACACAGCGCTGGAACACCTTTTGACCTGCGGCGACACCCTGCTGCTGAGCATAAACCAGGGTCGGTGTGGCGACGGTCATGATGGACAGGACGGCGGAGGCGAGGAGCGTTTTCATGGCACGAATCTTTGTTTGGGGCAGGAAATAGAGAGGCCCGTTCATAGGACAGACCCCGAGCGAACGGCAACGCAGAATCGATGAATTGGCGTGCGACCTATGTACACATGCAAATGGGGCTATTCCGCCGCCGAAAGCTGCAATGCCCGTGCCCGCGCCGCGTTCAGGTCGGCGCGCATGCGGATCAGCAGCATGGTGACGAAGTAGGCCATGAAGGCGAGCCCCATGAGCAGGAGCGGCGTCAGCATCGCCGGGTCGATGGCCGGCCGGTCGAGGCGCGTCAGGCTCGCGGGCTGGTGCAGCGTGTTCCACCAGTCGACCGAAAACTTGATGATCGGGATGTTGACGAAGCCCACCAGCGCCAGCACGGCGGCGGCCCTGGCACCGCGTTGCGGATTGTCGAACGCGTGGGTCAGCGCGATGTGGCCGAGATACAGGAAAAACAGCACGAGGACCGAGGTCAGCCGCGCATCCCACACCCACCAGGTGCCCCAGGTGGGTTTGCCCCACAAGCTGCCGGTCGTCAGCACGATCACGGTGAAGCCTGCGCCCAGAGGGGCCGCGGCGCGCGCCGCGATGTCGGCCAGCAGGTGCTTCCAGATCAGCGATATGGCGCTCATGGCGGCAATAAAGGTGTAGCAGGCCATCGCCATCCAGGCCGACGGCACATGCACATACATGATGCGGACGGTGTCTCCTTGCTGATAGTCGGCCGGTGACACGAACAGCGCGAAATAGATGCCGGCGATGAACAGCAGCCCGGTCAGCGTTGCCGACCAGGGCAACACACGCGCGGCGATGCGCGAGAAGCGGGCAGGATTTGCAAAGCGATGAAGCAATTTCACATCCGTTTGTTGAATTCGTTCAGTTTACTCGATTGCCTGTCGGAGTGCAGCCGCCGTCGCCCAAGGGGCGAGCGCCAGCGCGGCCAGCAAGAAGCCGCCGAGCACCATGAGTTGGGGCGTGATGTCGCGTCCGGCAATGGCCCCGTCGATCGCACCAGCACCGAAGATCAGGACCGGGATGTAGAGCGGCAGCAGGAGCAGGGCAAGCAACACGCCGCCGCGGCGCGCCCCCAGTGTGAGGGCGGCGCCGATCGCGCCGACGAGGCTGAGCGTGGGCGTGCCCAGCGCCATCGTCGCCACCAGCGGCAGAAAGGCCGCGGACGGCAGATTGTAGAGCAGCGCCAGGACCGGGGAGGCGATGAGCAGCAGCACGCCGCTGGTCAGCCAGTGGGCGAAGGCTTTGGCCAGGGCGAGCTGGCCCAGCGAGACCGGCGACAGATAGAGGAGGTCGAGGCTGCCGTCTTCATGGTCGGCCGCGAACATCCGCTCGAGCGACAACAATGCCGCGAGCAGCGCGACCACCCAGATTATGCCGCCGCCGATCCGCGGCAGGACCGCGGCATCGGGGCCGACGCCGAACGGGAACAGGATGGCGGCGAGCACAAAGAAGATGACGCCCATCATGGCGTCGGTGCCGCCGCGGAACGCGAGGCGCAGATCGCGTCGGACCAGGATCGAAAACCCGATCATGTCACGAACCCGCCCATGTCGAACCGTTCGGCGCTGGCATCCAACAACTCGTCAAGCCGGCCGCCATGGGTGGAGATGATCGCCACGCCCTCGTTGGACAGATGCGCCAGGATTGTGTTGGCCAGCATCGAGACGGCGCCCGGGTCGAGCCCTGTTGCCGGTTCGTCGAGCAGCCAGAGCGCGGGGCCGGCCTGGGAGTTCTGGCCGAGCGCGAGGCGGGCGAGGGTCACCCGCCGGCGCTGTCCGGCGGACAGGTAACGGACAGGGATGTCTGCGAGGGATTCGATAGAGAACTGGAACAGCGCGGGCTCGATGTCCGGGTCGAAACCATAGAGTTTGGCCCAGAAGGCGAGATTTTCTGCCGCAGTCAACGACGGTTTAAGCGGGTCGGCATGGCCGATATAGGCCACGCGGGCACGGTGCCCGTCGCGGTCTTGGGCGATGTCGATGCCTTCCCAGTCGATGCGTCCCGCAGCCGGCACCAGGAGGCCGGCCAGCACCCGGAGCAGGCTCGATTTGCCGCTGCCGTTCGGGCCGGACAACAGCATGGCCCGGCCGGGTTTCAGGGCGAGGTCCAGCCCGGCGAAAACCGCGCGCTCGCCGCGAATACATCCAAGCTTGTGTGTGGTGAGACCCTGCACGTTTCCTCAATTCCCGGCACCGCCGGTTCAGCGTTGTATTCCGGGCGGCGCGCGAACCTAGCAAAGTGTGGAGCATCTGCCGAGCGGCCTTGTCGTGCCGTCTTGTCGGGATGGTTTGGACAGGCAACACTCGGTGTTGATCAAATTCGGTCAAACCCGAGGGGAGGAATCCATGTCGCTCGACGACAACAAGGCGGTGGCGCGAAAATTCTTCGAGGAATTCACCAAGGGCAATCTTCGGGCGGTGGCCGACCTGATGCATGCCGATCATGTGTTTCACTTCCCGCTGTTGCCCGGACCGGTCGACAAGCCCGGGCATGTTGCCGGGCAGCTTGCGGTCAAGGCGGCGTTTCCCGACTACGCCATGGATGTGACCGAGCAGGTCGCCGAGGGCGATATGGTCTTCAACCGGCTGCATATCACCGGCACCCATGAGGGCGAATTCATGGGCCGTCCGGGCACGGGCAAGACCTTCGAACTGGCGACATTCAATGTCATGCGGATCCGCGATGGTCAGGTGGTCGATGAGTGGGATGAATTCGACACGCTCGGCTTTCTCGCCCAGCTGGGCATCGTCGAGAAACCCTGAACGCCAGTAATCTGAGGTCGGAACAGAAAAAGGCCGCCGGTTGGGGGTTCCGGCGGCCTTTAAGGGCCTGGATCAGCGTTGTTCCGAAGGGGATCGGGGCAACGCATCGGAGGCAAACCGAAAGCGTTGATGGGGGACGCTTTCGGTCAGACTTCAACATGGGGACCCAGTTTGGCGAGAGAAGGGTCGTAATGCGGCGGAAATGTGGTTTCTGCATTCACCCGCAATTGCGCCAGGTCTCGCGATCGTGCCGCTCTGCTGACGTCGTCGACCATCCCATGTGTCAGTCCGATGTCTCGCAGAATACGCCCATCCAGTCCGTGCAACTCCCGGCGCCACCGCGTATGGGCGCGATTGGCCAGCCAGAGATCGTGCCGGGCGGCAATAAATCGGAGAAATATGTTCGTGCGCGGCAGGGCCGAGCGCGGCGCGGCGCGGTGTCGGCGTATCTGTGCGTTGTTCATATCCAAAACCCAATCCTTCCTTGTGTGCGTACCTGGGCCGTCCAATCGGTTTGGTGTGTGATCGGCAGACCATGTGCGGCCGGGCCATGGGGGTGACTTGCGCGGCTGCGGTTGTGCAGGGTCGTCAGGATTTGCCGGATACGCCGCCCCGCTTGGGTCACGCCTTGCCTCGCCTTGTTTGAATGCCATGGAAGAGAAATGCGGCCACCAGACACTTAAATCCAACGAATAGTATTGATTGATGACATTAGAAAAATTGATATATTGGCGGCTATGAATGAAACCCTCGATATTCCTCTTTTGCGCACGCTTCTCGCGGTCGTGGATTCCGGCAGTTTCACCCAGGCGGCGACCCAGGTGCACCGGACCCAGTCGGCGGTCAGCATGCAAATCAAGCGGCTGGAAGATGTGGTGGGGCGACGTCTGTTCGAGCGGGTTGGACGGCGTTCCGCGTTGACGCGCGAAGGTCTGACGCTGACCGAGTATGCCCGGCGCATCCTGCATTTGCATGACGAGGCACTGACTAAGATCAGCGAACCGGAAATCGCCGGCGCCGTCCGGCTGGGTGTGCCCGATGATTATATCAGCGGGTTTCTGCCGCGGGTGCTGTCCGCGTTCGCGGAATCATATCCGTTGGTGGAGGTCGAACTCCATTGCGCCAGCAGCACTAAAATCTCGCTTGCCCACGACGCCGGCGAGGTCGATATCGGGCTTGTGACCATCGAGATGGTAAAACAGGAATGTCAGCTGGTCCGCCGGGAGCCCGTGGTCTGGGCCACCTCGCGCCGGCATGTGGTCCACGAACGCAATCCCGTCCCACTCGCGGTGTTCGAGCCGGGTTGTTCGTTCCGGAAGTGGGCCGTGGAGAGTCTCGACGGGGTGGGGCGTCCTCACCGGATCGCCTACTCGAGCGAGAGCGTGGCCGGTCTCGTGACGACCGTCGAAGCCGGATTGGCCGTAACGATTCTGCCGCGCAGCGGCCTGCCGCAGGATTTCCGCGAACTCTCGCCCGATGAGGGGTTTCCGGTCCTGCCGGCCGTTGATATCGGGTTGATTCCGCCGCGCGGCGATGCCGGACCCGCGGTGCATGCGCTGGCCAAGCATATTGCGCAGGGCGCCGCCGCATAAGAATTATGGTGCTCTGCAGCTTGGAGTCACCGGGCGTTTGGCATATAACCGCCCCAAATTGGCGTTGCCCGGGTCACCACCTGCGCGTCAGCTTCCGTATCATCAGATGAATTCCCTTTCGGGAAGGAGAAAACGTCCATGAGCGTAACCGGACAGGACAGCCTGAAGACCCGCCGCACTCTTAGCGTTGCGGGCCAGAGCTATGACTATTTCAGCCTCGAAGCCGCCGCCGAGAAACTCGGCGATGTTTCGCGTCTGCCCTATTCCCTGAAGGTGCTGCTGGAAAACCTGCTGCGCTACGAAGATGGGCGCACCGTCTCGACGGATGACGTGCATGCGCTGGCGGACTGGCTCAAGGAACAGCGTTCACCGCGCGAGATCGCCTTTCGGCCGGCCCGCGTGCTGATGCAGGATTTCACGGGTGTTCCCGCGGTCGTGGATCTGGCGGCCATGCGTGACGCGGTCGATAATCTCGACGCCGATCCGCGCCTGATCAATCCGCTCTCGCCGGTCGATCTGGTGATCGATCATTCGGTGATGGTCGATCATTTCGGCGACAGCAGCTCTTTCGGCAAGAACGTCGAGCTCGAATTCGAGCGCAACGGCGAACGTTACGAATTCCTGCGTTGGGGACAGGGCGCGTTTGACAACTTCCGCGTCGTCCCGCCGGGAACCGGCATTTGCCATCAGGTGAATCTCGAATATCTGGCCCAGACGGTCTGGACCGCCGTGGAAGACGGCAAAACCATCGCCTATTCCGACACGCTGGTTGGCACCGACAGCCACACCACCATGGTCAATGGGCTTGGTGTGCTGGGCTGGGGCGTTGGCGGTATCGAAGCCGAGGCCGCGATGCTTGGCCAGCCGATTTCGATGGTTGTCCCCGAAGTGGTCGGGTTCCGCCTGGATGGCGAGCTCAAGGAGGGCATGACCGCAACCGATCTGGTGCTGACGGTCACCCAGATGCTGCGGGCCAAGGGCGTCGTCGGCAAGTTCGTTGAATTTTATGGCGACGGCCTCGATCACCTGACCCTGGCCGATCGGGCGACCATTTCGAACATGGCGCCGGAATATGGCGCCACCTGCGGCATCTTCCCGATCGACGAGGAAACCCTGCGTTATATGCGCTTTACCGGACGTAGCGAGGAACGCGTCGCACTCGTCGAGGCCTATGCGAAGGCCCAGGGCATGTGGCGTATCAAGGGGGAGTGGAACCCGGTCTTCACCGACACCATCTCGCTCGATCTGTCCAGCGTCGAGCCGTCGCTGGCCGGACCGAAGCGCCCGCAGGATCGCGTGGCCCTGTCGGGTATGGTTGCCTCGGCCAAGGCCGCACTTGCGGATATGGGCGCGGGCACGGCCACGGCCGTTGAAGGAACCGATTACGATATCTCGCCGGCCGATGTGGTTATTGCCGCGATCACCAGCTGCACCAACACCTCGAACCCGTCGGTGCTGGTCGCCGCAGGACTGGTTGCCAAGAAGGCCCGCGAACGCGGCCTGGGCCGCAAGCCCTGGGTGAAGACGTCCTTCGCACCGGGCAGCCAGGTGGTCACCGACTATCTCGAGGCGGCCGGCCTGCAAACCCCGCTCGACGAGATGGGTTTTGATCTGGTCGGCTATGGCTGCACGACCTGCATCGGCAACTCCGGCCCGTTGAAGCCGGAGATCCATGAGGCGATCGTCAATGGCGACATCGGCGTGGGCGCGGTGCTCTCGGGCAACCGCAACTTCGAAGGCCGTGTGCACCCGCTCACCAAGCTCAACTATCTGGCCTCGCCGCCGCTGGTCGTCGCCTATGCGATCGCGGGCTCGATGCTGGTCGACGTCTACAATGACGCGCTGGGTCAGGATCCCGACGGCAATGACGTGTTCCTGAAGGACATCTGGCCGAGCAACGCGGAGGTGCAGGATATTCTCGACAATGTCCTGACTCCCGAGATGTTCCGCAAGCGCTACGACAATGTCTTCCAGGGGGACAAGGCATGGCAGGACATCAAGACCTCGACCGGGCTGACCTATGAGTGGAATGACGGCTCGACCTATGTCCGTCATCCCAGCTTCTTCGAGGATATGGCGCCGGAGCCGGGCCCGATGTTGGATGTGAAGGGCGCGCGTTTGCTGGCGATCCTCGCCGACAGCGTGACGACCGACCATATTTCACCGGCCGGCTCGATCAAGGAAGACGGTCCCGCGGGTGATTATCTGAAGATGCACCAGGTTCGACCGATCGACTTCAACTCGTTCGGCTCACGCCGTGGCAATCACGAGGTCATGATGCGGGGCACGTTCGCCAATATCCGCATCCGCAACGAGATGGCCCCAGGCACCGAGGGTGGCGAGACGATCCACTATCCGTCGGGCGAGCAGATGTCGATCTATGACGCCGCCATGCGGTATCAGGCCGACGAGGTGCCGCTGGTTATCGTCGGGGGCCGCGAATACGGTACGGGCTCGTCGCGTGACTGGGCTGCAAAGGGCACCCGCCTGCTGGGGGTCAAGGCCGTTATCGTCGAAAGCTTCGAGCGCATCCATCGTTCGAACCTCGTGGGCATGGGCGTGTTGCCGCTGCAGTTCCCCGAGGGCATGACCCGCAAGACCTTCGATCTGACGGGCCGCGAGATGTTCGATATCGTTGGCGTGGCCGAGGGCCTCAAGCCGCGATCAAATCTCGGCTGCACCATCACCTATGAGGATGGCGCGACCCGGGAGGTTGAGCTGCTCTGCCGGATCGATACGCTCGATGAGCTGGAATATTACCGCCATGGCGGCATCCTCCAGTACGTACTGCGCAACATGCTGGCCGCCGCCGCTTGAGGGGTCGTCACCGTCAGTTGATTGGTTCGTGACGGTGCGCACGTTCATATTCGTGCCATGTCGCAGTATTTAATCAGGTCCGTGAAACCCCGGTGGGGGGCGTGCCGGCATATCGTTGCCGCGCTCGCGCTCCTGCTGGGGTTTGTCGTGGCGTCGTCCGCCCACGCGGATCCGCGCCTTACGGTGGTCGAGCTCTACACCTCGCAAGGATGTCCGGCTTGTCCGGCTGCCGATGGGTTGCTCGGCGAACTGGCCACCCGGCCGGGTATCCTGGCGCTGAGTTTCCACGTTGATTACTGGGACTATATCGGCTGGGCAGACCCGTTCGCGAACGAGGTCTATTCCCATCGTCAGCAACGCTATCTCGAACAGCTCAAGCTGCCTTACGTCTATACACCTCAGATGGTGGTGGACGGTCAGTTGCATGCGTCGGGAAACCGGCGAAACCAGGTCGAGACCAACATCGAACGTGCCCGCGGTCTCGGACAGGGCCGCGTCGAGGTGAGTGTCACCCGCATCTCCGACGGTCAGGTGCGTATCCAGATTCCCGGCAGCGATGCGGTCTATCGTGGCGAGGCGGATATCATGCTGGTTCGGTTCGACGAGAAGCATATCACGCAGGTGACCCGCGGCGAGAACGCGGGAAAGACCCTGACCAATCACAATATCGTCCGACTTCTGCGCCCGGTCGCGGACTGGAACGGCGAGGCGGTGGATATGGTGATGCGCCTGCAGGATATCGGCGGTGCCGACCCGGCCTACTGTGCCATTTTTGTCCAGGAGCGCGACCAGGGTCGCATCCTTGGTGCTTCAGTTGTGGATATGCGCCCCCGTCCATAGTGACGTCATCTCGGGTCTCGCCAGCGGCGCGGAACGGCGTGCGGCGTCAGGCGGGCGCCAGCCGGACGATGCCCAATTTTGCCAGCCAGAGAATGGACCGCCGGGTCTCCCGTGCGGCCGTGTCGTTTGCCGATACAAGTGCCCCCACGCTGATGCCCTTCGCGCCGTCTGCATCTGAAATGGCCCCAAGCAGTATGCGCAAGTCCGGGCCGGACAACATGAGACCGACGCCCGCGCTGTTGATGCTGTGGCGCACCAAGGACTCGAGGTCTGCATCCGGTGCGCGCCGCGTAACGCGCATATCGTCGCGCAATGTGGTGCTCGGATATCCGACGAAGACCTTGTACGGGTCATCGCGCAACGGATCGCGCGCCCGGCCGGGCCGGGGGGCGGCAACTTCAGGGTCGTGCGCCCGCCGGCGCGCCAGGTCATCCCATAATTCCTCATAGGCCGGGATGATCACCGACCAGTCGTAGACCGATCGCGCCCGGCGACGCCCGGCATCGCCCATCTTGCGCCGTAGCGCGGGGTCCGAGATCAGACGGGTGTAGGCATTGCGCGCCGCATCGATGTCGACGGCTGTAAACTGTGCCGTGCGCGCGATATATCCGCCATAGCTGAACCGTCTGCTGCGATAGCGTGACGCGACATCCTGGCCATCGCCGGGCGCGGCGGAGATCGTCGGGATCGCGAATCCCTGCACGCCGTCTTCGATCGTGTCGCGATAGCCGTTCCAGTCGGTCACCACGACCGGCAGGCCGGTTGCCATGGCCTCGATGGGGGTCAGTCCGAAGGTTTCCTGGATGTTGTCGGACAGCGAGGTGAAGAGATCCGCCGCCGACCATGCCTGGCGGCGCAGCTCGGCGTCGCGGCCATCGACAATGTGGACGGGCACATCCGGGCAGGCCTCGCGCGCCAGGCGTTCGATCTGGTCCCGCTCCGCGTCGGTCTCGAACCAGCCTGCGAGAATCAGATGCGCGGCGCGGCCGGTCTCGACCCGGGCGGCCTGCATCCCGAGGAACATGGGCAGGGGATGGGCCTTGGCGGTGGCCGAGAGACGCCCGAGAAACAGCGCGGCGACCGCGTCTTCGGCGATATCATGTGCGGCCCGGAACGCGGTGCGGGCGGCCGGGTCGGGGTCGAACGACGCCGCATCGATCCCGAGCGGGATCACCGGCAACTGCAGTGCGCACGCGTTGCGCCCGGCGCCGGCGGGAGCATCAAGGCGCGATTCGAGATAGTCCCCCCATTCGTCGAGTACGCCGGACAGCGTATCGCGCACGGCCTGCGAGGTGCAGATGACCGCGTCCCAGGACTGCAGCGGCGCGGTGGAAAAACTGCCGATGGCCTCCATCACGGTGTCGCTTGCCGTGGTGTGGGTGATCCCGCACAGGCTCCACGCGCGCTGGTCGTGCGCACGACGCTGCCAGGCCTGATCCGTGATTGTCGGGCTGGGATAGAACAGGCACCCGGTTTCGGCGAGACGTTCGGGTGCATCGACGGAAATCCAGCGTGCGCTGCGCAAGGGGCGCGGTCCGTCCAGGGCCGCCTTGCGTGTGGTGTCGGCGAATTCTTCCGCCGACGCCCGGTCCTGCGCCATGCAGATCAGGTCGGGTGAACGGGCGTGGCGCGCGAGGCCGGTCAGAAAGCTCGCGCCCGCCGATTGACGTCCCATCAGGCGTTCACCGGCCATGGTGTAGCCGTCGGACTTGTAATAGACGACGACGTCGCTGACCGGGGCGCTGGCCGGGGCGCTGGCCGGGGCGCTTGCAGACGCGCTGGCACCAGCTACAGAGCCGGGTCCAGGGCCGCTTTCGGCTGCGCTCGGCCCGTCTGGTGAATCGGTCGTCATAGGGGTCGCTGCTCCTTCGTCCGACTTTGATTCTAGTCGGGGCATGAGACCGGTTGCAATCGGGTGCGGGAGTGGGGATGCTTGGGTCATGTCTCTTCATACGTCCCGTCCCGTCAAAGCCGTTCTGGGCCCGACCAACACCGGCAAAACCTATCTCGCGATTGACCGCATGCTCGGCCATGCCAGCGGCATGATCGGGTTCCCGCTGCGTCTGCTGGCGCGCGAGAATTATGACCGTGTGGTGCAGATGAAAGGTGCCGCCGCGGTGGCGCTGATCACCGGCGAAGAGCGGATCGTGCCTGCAAACCCGCGTTATTTTTTGTGCACCGTCGAAGCGATGCCTCTCGATCGTATCGTCGATTTCCTGGCCATCGACGAGGTGCAGCTCTGCGCCGACCCGGAGCGCGGTCATGTCTTTACCAACCGTTTGCTTCATGCGCGCGGTCGCGAGGAGACGATGTTGCTGGGCGCAGAGACCATGGCGCCGATCATCCGCCGCCTGATCCCCGATGTGCAGATCGAACGCCGCGAACGTTTCTCCAGACTGAGCTATGGCGGGTACCGAAAGCTCACACGGCTGCCGCCGCGCAGTGCCGTCGTCGCCTTTTCCGCGGCGAACGTCTATGCGCTGGCCGAATTGCTGCGCCGCCAGTGCGGCGGAACAGCCGTCGTCCTGGGCGCGCTCAGTCCGCGGACCCGCAACGCCCAGGTGGCGATGTATGAGGCCGGAGAGGTCGACTACCTGGTCGCCACGGATGCGATCGGCATGGGGCTCAACATGGGAATCACCCATGTTGGTTTTTCCGCCATGACAAAGTTCGACGGCCACGGGTTCCGCCGCCTGTTGCCAAGCGAGGTGGGACAGATCGCGGGGCGCGCCGGGCGGTATATGGAAGACGGCACGTTCGGTCCGACCGCGGATATGGACCCGTTCGAACCGGAACTGGTGGCGGCCGTCGAGGCGCATGCGTTCGATCCGGTGTTGTCGCTCTTCTGGCGAAACGCCAATCTCGATTTTTCCACCGCCGACGCACTCAAGCGCAGCCTGGAGGCGCCGCCGCCGGACCGCGAGCTTCGACGCACGCCACCGACGGATGACTACAACGCCCTCCTCGCCATGCGCGAGCATGACGATATCAGGGAAATGGCGACAAACCCCGAGGCGGTACGCACCCTTTGGGACGCGTGCCAGATTCCGGACTTCAGCGGCGACCTCTCGGGTAACCACACGCGCCTGGTGGCGCGAATCTATCGGTTCCTGATGGCGGATGCGGGTCGTATCCCGGCCGACTGGATCGAACGTTCGATCAACCAGTTCAATAGGACCGACGGCGATATCGACACGCTGATGGCGCGCATTGCCGGGGTCCGGACATGGTCCTACATCTCCCATCGGCATTCCTGGCTCGACGATCCCGATGGGTTGCAGGCGCGGGCACGGGAGCTCGAGGATAAACTCTCCGATGCGTTGCATGAATGCCTGACCCAGCGTTTCGTTGACCGCAAGGCTTCGGTCATCACGCGGGGACTGCGTGAGAAAGACAAACTGCTGGCGGGTGTGTCGGACGAAGGGAAGATCACCGTCGAGGGTGAAGATGTCGGCCGGTTCGACGGATTCCGCTTCGTGCCGCTGGATGAAGACGTTGCGGCGAGCCCGCGCTTGATGGCGGCGGCCAACCGCGCCGTGCGCGAATCGATCGGCGCGCGGATCGCGGCGCTGGCCGGGTCGGACGATGAAGCCTTTACGCTCGATCGGGCCGGCGCCCGCATCATCTGGCAACAGGCGCCGGTTGCGCGGCTGGTGGCCGGTGCCGACATTCTTCATCCCCTGGTCGAGGTGTTGCCGAGCGATCTTCTCGATGTGCCGTCACGTGAAGACATGCGGGTGCGGTTGCAGGGATGGCTTGAGGCAACGCTGGGCGCCGATCTCGCGCCGTTGTTCGCGCTGACGCAGGCGAAATTCTCCGGCGCCGCGCGGGGACTCGCGTTCCACCTGAGCGAGGGCCTGGGATGTGCCGCGCGGGTGAAGGGCGACGATCCGGCGAACCATCTCACCGACGATGACCGGAAGGCATTGGCCAGGGTCGGGATTCGTATCGGCGTCGCGTCGGTCTATTTGCCGGCGTTGCTCAAGGGTCGGGTGATGGAGCTCAAGGCGATGCTGTATCGGATCCGCGCAAACGCCGAGGGCGCCGCCGCCGTTACCACCGCCGTTACCGCCGATGACGGTAACGCCCCTTCGACGTTGCCTGATGGCGGCGCCACGGCCATGCCGCGCTCGGAACTGGTTGATGATCATTGGTATCTGGCGCTGGGTTTTTGCCCGGCTGGACCGGTCGCCGTGCGCGCCGACGAGTTGGAGCGGCTGCTGGCGGCCATCCGGCGCGGCACCAAGGAAGGCGCGTTCACGGTCAGCCCCGACCTGTTGTCGCGCATCGATGCACCTGCCGATGTGTTTGCCCGGATGATTCGCAGTCTCGGCTATGCCGTGCGTGAGGAAGACGATGTGATCAAGGTGACGCGTCGCGCGGCCCGCCGCCGCCCCGGCAAACAGGCGCAGGCCAACCGTGGCGCCGACAAGCCAGGTGCGGGCAAATCGGCCCCCGGCAAAAAGGGCGGTCCGCCGCGCAGCAAAGCGGCCGGCAAGGGGCGAACGAAGAAGGCCGAGCCGACCTATGATCCCGATTCGCCGTTCGCGGCGCTGGCGGTCCTGAAGGAACGGGGACGTTGAGCGAGGCCGAAACGGGCACGGCGCCCGGTAACGCGACCGAGAACAGCGAAGGCGCACTACGTCTCGACAAGTGGCTCTGGTATGCACGGTTCTGCAAGACCCGCAGTCTGGCGACGGCCATGTGCCGGGCCGGACAGGTCCGGGTGAACAAGGTGCCGATCCGAAAATCGAACCAGTCGGTGCGCACGGGAGATGTGCTGACCTTCTCCCAGGGCCCGCGGATACGCGTCATACGTATCGTCGCGCTGGCGACCCGCCGCGGCCCCGCGCCGGAAGCGGCGACGCTGTACGAGGATATCTCGCCACCGATGCCGCCCCGCGAGGCTCGTCCCGCCGCGGTGGGCTTGCGAGAACCGGGTGCCGGACGTCCGACCAAGCGCGACCGCCGCGCGCTCGATCGCCTGCGCGATAATTGAACCGGTCTTCATCGATGGTTGTTGGCGCCAATCGGCATGGCGCAGGCCACGGCGCTGATGGTTGTTTGTCGACCACAGGGTCATGTAAGGCAGGGTGACGTGAGGATGCGCGTTTAAGGAGTGTCTATGCTTGATCGATTGAAATCCATGTTTTCCCAGAATGCGGGGGGCGCGGCGGCACGCAGCCACGACCCGGACGAGTTACAGCTTGCGGCTGCGGCGCTGCTGGTCGAGGCCGCGCGGATGGATGATGACTATGACGCCGATGAACGGGCGCTGATCGGACAGCTGTTGCGCGACCGTTTCGACCTGGACGCCCTCGATGCCGAAGCCCTGCTTGTGGCAGCGGACGCGGCGACCGTGGATTTGGTTGAGGTGTATGGTTTTGCGCGCCAGGTGAAGGATGCATTCGAACACGAAGAACGTGTCCAGATGATCGAGATGCTGTGGGAAGTGGTCTGCGCCGACGGTGAAATCCACGACCATGAGGCAAACTTGTTGCGACGCGTTGCGGGCCTCATCTACGTTAGTGACAGGGAGAGCGGGGACGCCCGAAAACGGGTGCTTGACCGAAGCCGCGCAGCTTCGTAAGTCCTCTCTCAAGATTGGCCGAAAGGAATTTTGAAGATGCCGTACGTCGTCACCGAAGCCTGCATCAAATGCAAGTACACGGACTGTGTGGAAGTCTGCCCCGTCGATTGTTTCTACGAGGGCGAGAACATGTTGGTGATTCACCCTGATGAGTGCATCGATTGCGGCGTGTGCGAGCCCGAGTGCCCGGCCGAAGCAATCATCCCTGATGTCGAGCCCGAAGCCGAAAAATGGCTTGAGTTGAATCGCGAATATTCGGAAGGCAAATGGCCGAATATCACCGCGAAGAAGGACGAGGCCCCGGACGCGGATAATTTCAAGTCCGAAGAAGGCAAGTTCGACAAGTACTTCAGCGCCAATCCGGGTAGCGGCGACTAGGCGTTATCGCCTAAATGGCGCGGCCGCCTACCTAAACCGCGAAATTTCTGTTATAATCAATGTTATTCGAGGGACGGCCGTCGCCGTCCCTTGTTCTTTGATTCTACGCTGGAACACGGCTAACCCCTTTGAATCGCGCTCCTTTCGCGGTCCGCATACGGTTTTGCCTCGCACCGGCAGGCAGATAACGGAACTGAACATGGCGAAAACGACGAAACCGACCAAGGCTGCAAAAATCCCGGCGGCGAAGGCAAAACCGGCCCCCAAATCGGCCCCCAGAACCGCGGCAAAACCGGCTGCGAAGAAGCCCGCCTCGAATGCAAAACCGGCGGCCAAGAAGCCGGCGGCAAAAAAATCCGCGCCGGCCGCGAAGCCCGCCCAGAAGGCGAAGCCTGCCTCGAAGAAGGCCGCGGCACCGAAAGCAACGGCCAACAAGGCGGCTGCGCCAGCGGCGGCACCGGAAAAACCGGCGGCCAAGAGCGCGCCGGCAAAGAAACAGAAGCTCGAATTCGCGGCGAATGATTTTGTCGTGTACCCGACCCATGGCGTGGGCCAGGTGACAGGTATCGAGACCCATGAAATCGCGGATCAGAAGCTCAAACTCTACATCATCAGCTTTGAGCGCGAGCGGATGACCCTCAAGGTTCCGATCGACAAGGTGAAGGATTCAGGCCTGCGAAAGCTTTCGAGCCGCAAGGTCATGGACACCGCCCTGAAGACGCTCAAGGGACGCGTCCGGATCAAGCGTACCATGTGGAGCCGCCGCGCCCAGGAATATGAGGCGAAGATCAATTCCGGTGATCCGATTTTCATTGCCGAAGTCGTGCGTGATTTGCACCGTAAGGAAGATCAACCCGATCAGTCATACTCCGAGCGGCAGATGTATCAGGCAGCTCTGGAACGATTGGCACGCGAATTGGGGGCGGTTGAGAGCTCCGAGCATGAGGCCGCTGTTGAGAAGCTTGAGGGTATCCTCGCGACCTAGCAGACCGACACGAATTGATCGCAAGGGTCGATTGAAA
>JAQCFD010000324.1 GCA_027618305.1 Pseudomonadota bacterium | reverse complement strand
GGCGAGACGGCCTTCCGCTTTACCGAGTATGACGAAGTCTCGGCGTTCTGGTGGAAGGATGGGCCGCTGGCCTATGTGCTGATCGGGCAGGGCGAACGCGACCGGTTATTGAACCTGGCGCGCGCGACCTATCAGGAACTCAATCCGTAAGCCTATTGTCGGCGGTCGCAGACACTGTCGGTGCGGCGAGTGATGCAAAACGTGCATCCACGGACTCGCGCAGGCTCTGGAACGCGACGAGGCGATCACCCTTGAGTTTCTCGCCGCTGGGAAGCTTGAGACCCAGCGGGTTGATCTGTTTCCCGTCGCGGTGAATTTCATAATGCAGGTGGGGCCCGGTGGAACTGCCGGTCGTCCCGACATAGCCGATGACCTGGCCCTGACGCACGCGTTTTCCGGAGCCGACGCCACGCGCATAACCGTTCAGATGGGCGTAAGCAGTCGAGTAGGTGCCGTTGTGGCGAATGCGGATATATTTGCCGTAGCCACCGTTGGTGCCCGCGACCTCGACGGTGCCGTCGCCGGCGGCATAGATCGGCGTGCCGGTTGGCGCGGCGAAGTCCACGCCGGCGTGGAGGCGGGTATAGCCCAGAATGGGGTGCTTCCGGTTGCCGAAGCGCGATGACAGGCGCGCGCCGTCGAGAGGCGTCCTCATCAGCGCCTTGCGAACGCTTTCACCCTTCTCGTTGAAATAGTCGATCGTCCCCTTCGAAGTCTCGAACCTGTAGAAGGGCAGGTCGGTCCCGCGCAGCGTCAGCTTGGCATAGTGGATGTCGTCATTGTTGACGACGATATCGTCTTCGTTGCGTTGCCGCTCGAACATGATCTCGAAGGCATCGCCGTTCCAGATGTCGCGCTGGAAATCGACGTCGAAGCTGTAGATGCGGATCAGCTCGATCAGAACCGAAATGGGGATGCCCGCATCGCGGCCGTTCACGAAGAGGCTGGAATCTATCGAACCGGAGACCCGGACGAACTCGGTCGTGAGCGGCAACTCGATTTCCCGGGCGACAAAATCATCGCCATCGGCGCGCTCGACCTCGACCTCGCGATCATACGCCACCGGCAACCGCAGGGAGGCAAGCTTGTAATCGGGTGTTTCAGCGGGGCTCAGGGTGGCCGTGTCCATTACCGGCCCGAGCGTGATTTGCAGTTCATCGCCGACACGCAAATCGCGGCGGGGATCATAGACACCCTTGAGCGACTGGATTGCCGTGTGAGCGTCGGCGCGTTCCGCGCCGGCCTTCACGAGGACATCCATGAGGTTGTCGCCGTTCTCGATTTCCACGGTGTGGACCAGGGGCTGGGGTAGCTCTGGCTCCTGGACCAGCGCCGGAATGGCGGGCGGCGTGGCCGGGGCTTCGGCTGTGGAAACCTGCGGGACGGGGTCCGTTTCGTTGAAGGCCCCGGCCACAAGGGCGATAGCGGGGAGCGCGATCACAGCGGCCGCGATCGCCAACAGGGCGGGTTTATTGCGCAGGTCGAACTTCAATCAACGAATCCTTCACCCGAATCAAATGTCGGCGAACCACTGAAGCGACACGCCGACGCCCGGGCAAGATGCAGACACGTTACGGTTCGTGTCAACAATCGATCGATGGTTTTGATAAATTTTTTGTAACAGTATCAGTCGTTTGCCACTATTCCGCCACCATTCGCTCCACTCGCGGATAGAACGCCGCCAGCGTCAGTGCGCGCAATACCATGAACAACATCACCGACGCCCATAGGCCGTGATTGCCCAGGTATGTGGGAAGGGTGAAGACGGCCACCGTGTACAACGCCACGGAAACGAGCATGGCGTTGCGCATTTCGCCCGCGCGCGTGGCGCCGATGAATATGCCGTCGAGCTGATACGACCAGACGGATAACAAGGGCGACAGCGCCATCCACGGCAGGAAGCTGCCGGCGAAGTCACGCAAGGGCTCGATGTCTGTCAGAAGCGCCAGAAGATGCGCGCCGAAGACGGCATAAACCAGCGCGTAGGCGAGTGCGACGCTGGCGGCCATGAACGTGGCCGCGATGACCGTGTCGCGCAGGAGGCGGCGGTTTCGGGCGCCGACCGCCTCGCCGACGAGGGCCGATGTGGCGTGGGCGAAGCCATCGAGGCCGTGGGCGAGAAAAGATTGAAAGTTCATCAACAAGGCGTTGGCCGCGAGCACGTTGGTGCCCATGCGCGCGCCCGACCAGGTCAGGAGCGACCAGGCGAAGATCATTGCCAGCGTACGAATAAAAATGTCCCGGCTGACCCGGAACAGGCTGGTGAGCTCCGCGAGATCGAATATTCGGACCCGGTCCCAGTTCCCGTCGATGCGCTGCAGCCGGAACGTGATCCACGCCAGTCCCAGAAACGCCCCGGTATACTGGGCCAGTGCCGTGGCCAGTGCGACCCCTTCGATCCCCCAACCCAGGTCGACGACAAACCAGATATCGAGTGCGGCATTCAGGCCGTTGATGACGATCTGGATCAGCAGTGCGGCGCGCGCGAACTGCATGCCCAGCATCCAGCCCAGGATCGCGTAGTTGGCGAGCGTCGCCGGGGCACCCCAGATGCGGGTGTCAAAATAACCCTGCGCGAGCCGTTCCACATCCGGTGCGGCGTCGAGAAGGTGCAGCGCACCGAGGCGAAGCGGATATTGCAGGACCAGAAGTGCCAGGGCGGCGACAAACCCGATCAGGAGCGCGCGCGCGAGCACGGCGCGAATTTCATCGCCGTCACCACGCCCGTGCGCCTGGGCGACGAACCCGGTCGTGCCCATCCGCAGGAAGCCGAAGCCCCAATAGAGGAAAGAGAAGATCATGGCGCCGACAGCCACACCGCCGATGTAGGCCGAATCGGGCAAATGGCCCATCACGGCCGTGTCCACGGCACCGAGCATCGGGACAGTCAGATTCGACAGGATCGTCGGCCAGGAGAGTTCCCAGATGCGCCCATAAGGCCCGCGGCGCAGGCGATCGGTCAGTCCGGTGGGCG
>JAQCFD010000021.1 GCA_027618305.1 Pseudomonadota bacterium | reverse complement strand
AACGGGCGTCTCGTCGGGGGGGCTGCCCCGGCTTACCTGATTGCCGAGGTCGCGCAGGCGCATGACGGCTCGCTGGGAATTGCCCACGCCTTTGTGGATGCCGCCGCCGATGCCGGTGCCAATGCGGTGAAGTTCCAGACCCATATTGCCGATGCGGAATCCACCCGCGACGAGCCGTTCCGGGTCAAGTTCAGTCAGCAAGATGAAACGCGGCTCGATTACTGGCGACGGATGGAATTCAGTCCCGAGCAATGGCGGGGCCTGGCCGAACATGCACGCGAACGCGGCCTCGATTTCCTCAGCTCGGCCTTCTCGCTTGAGGCGGTCGCGTTGCTCCAAAGTCTGGACGTTCCCGCGTGGAAAATTGCTTCGGGTGAAGTCTGCACCGAAGGCCTGGTGGACGCGATTTGTGCGGATGGGAAGCCGGTGATCCTGTCGACCGGCATGAGCCCCTGGGCGGATATCGATGCCGCTGTCGCGCGAATCCGTGATGCGCAAGTGCCGGTGGCCGTGCTGCAATGTGTCAGCCGCTACCCGACCCCGCTCGCCGATGTCGGCCTGAACGTGCTCGAGGAAATGCGCGCCCGCTATGATTGCCCCGCCGGGTTGTCGGATCATTCAGGCGTCCCGTGGCCGGCGATGACCGCCATTTCCCGGGGTGCGGCAATCGTCGAGCTTCACATCACGCTCTCGGACCGGATGTTCGGTCCCGATGTGCCCTCATCCCTGACCGTCGAGCAGTTCCGGATGGTGGCCGATCTGCGCGATGCTGTCGCCGAGATGAATGCCCACCCAGCCGACAAGGACGCCGTGGCCGAGGCACTTTCGGACATGCGGTCCATGTTCGGGCGCAGTCTCGCGCCGAAACACAACCTGCGCGCGGGCACCATGATTACCGAAGACATGCTGCTGGCCAAGAAGCCCGCGACGGGAATTCCGGTTGCGGATGCCCAGGCGGTTATCGGTCGTACGCTACGCCATGATGTGTCGTCTGATCGCCTGATTGCGTGGGACGACCTGCGCATGGACGGCTGAGGCGTGACAGCATGAGCCTTGCCCAAGCACATCCCGACCAGAAATTTTCACCCGAGGACCTTGCGGGGCATCTTGCTGTTCTGACCGAGAAGGTCTTCCAGACGGCAACCAAGTGGCCCCATTTCGGGTTGTTGCTTGCAGATGTCGAGCGTCTGGCACGTGAGATGCCTGCCGGTGGCACGGTGGTGTCGATGGAACGCGGCCTGCTGTATGGCGGCTGTTCGCTGATCGCACCGTTCTTTCAGAACCAGGATTTCATCGCGCTTGATTGCAGTCCGGCCAGCGCCGATGCACGTGGTGCCTATAACGGCGCGATGACCGATGATCCGCGCTTTCTTTTCGTGCCCACAACCCATCGCGGGGCCATCGACAAAACCGGGCTGGCATCGGGTCAGGCCGATCTCGTTCTGGTGCCAAATCTCGTGCACCATGTCGCCGACCAGCAAGGCCTGTTTGCAGAGCTGGCGCGCCTCGTGCGGCCTGGCGGTCGGGTCTATGTCTTTGAGCCGCTGCTGCGTGAGTTGCACCAGATTCCCGATGACTATCTGCGCTGGACGCCCTATGGCATGGCCCGCGCCCTGCGGGATGCGGGCCTGAACCCCGCGCCACCGGCACTGACCGGCGGCCCTTTCGAAGCCATCGCCTATTGCTGGGCCCAAGCGCTGGAATACCTGCCGGACGACAAACGCGCCGAGATGTCGGCCTGGTTCTACGAGACCCATATGCCGGAACTGATGGCATGGGATGCGGCCTGTGGCGAGAACAAGGTCCGGGCGCATACGGCATTTCCTGTCGCCTTTTCGATCCTTGCGGAAAAACCATGATGACCTGGCGCGATGGTTCAGAGCGACCCTCGGTGCTTGCTGTCATTCCCGCGCGCGGCGGATCGAAAGGCATTCCCGGCAAGAACATGAAGCGCCTCGGTGGCCTCACTCTTGTCGGCCGGGCGACGCAACTCGCCGTCTCGCTCGACTGGATCGACCAGGTCATCGTCTCGACAGATGATCCCGGGATTGCGGCCGAGGTTGTTCGTCAGGGCGGCGAAGCACCCTTTCTGCGGCCCGATCATTTGGCGAGCGACGCAGCTTCATCCGACGATATGTGGCGGCATGCGTGGCGGGCGGCAGAAGATCACTACGGGCACCAGTTCGATGTTTCACTGCTGCTCGAGCCGACCAGCCCCTTGCGGCAAGCCGCGGATCTGACGGCCGCAATGGAAGCACTGTTTACGGGCACACATAGCGCTGCGGTGACTGTCAGCCCGACACCCGCCCATTACGCGCCACACAAGACACTGACAGTGGGGTCTGACGGACGGGTCGGATTTCTGGTCGAGGATGGCGCCCGCTTTGCAAGGCGTCAGGAAGTTCCCGCCCTCTACCATCGGAACGGCCTTTGTTATGCGCTGCGACGCGATCCGTTTCTGGAAGGTGCGCCGATCCTGAACGAAGACTGCGCCGCCGTGGTGGTGACGCGTCCGGTCGTCAATATCGATGATCCGTTTGAACTCGAACTCGCGGAATGGCTGCTCATACGCCAGGCGCAAGACAGACCGCAAGTTGCCCTGGCCGATACGGCCTGAGGTCCTGTCGGAATCCTAGCCCGCAGGTGCCAGTGCGGTGAGCGGCATCTTCACCCGCACCTGACGTCCCAGCAGATCAAGCAACAGGAACACGCGGTGCTGGTCTGACGGAGCGTCGAATATCCCCACATGATCAGCCATCGCACCATCGGTGATGCGCACCTTGTCGCCCTTTTTCAGGCCGGCATGTTCGCCCAGAACAACATATCCGCTCTCATCCTCATGCCGACGAATATCGTCGATGACGTCGTCGGGCAGCGGCGCAGGCAGGCCGCTTTGGCAGATCAGTTCGCTGACCCCGACCGTGGAGTTCAATGCGCGCCAGCGTGCGCGCTCGGGATCCATGCCGACAAACAGGTAGCCGGGAAATAGCGGGGTCTGGACCGTGTCGGTCTTGCGGGCATGCCGCCGCCGCTTCAGGTAGCGGGGCAGATAGCCGTCGAAACCCTGACGCAGGATATGTGTCAGGGCCTTGAACTCTCCGTTGGGATGGGTTTTGACGACGAACCAGCGCTTCGCATCATTCATGGTTGAACCTCGCCGGTCGGAGGCGTGCTGATACGCAGCAGGCTGGGTACAATCACTCGCCCCGCGGGATAGTCGCGCACGAGTGAATCATAGACCGCTTGCGGGTTCGCCAATGTCGTCAGGAGCAGCGCGTCGATGTCTCCGGCGTCGTCGATTGTCCGGACAACCGGCAGATGCGCAAAGATGTTGTGTGCGTGGGCTGGATCCACGATGGCGACAATCTCGACGCCGGAGGCTTCACAAAGAGAGGCGACTTCCGTCAGCTCGCTCGCACCGTAAAGGGCGATCCTCGTCCAGCCGCGCCGGCTGGCCTCGTTGAGCGCTTCGGTGCACTGGCTGCGGGCGTCCCGGAAAAAGCGAAACGAGTCCGAGAGATATTCGGCGGTCAGGCGGCTCTTTTCGGAGAACCCCTGGGGCGTGAGATAGTAGGCGTAACGGTTTGCCGGTGCCTGGCTGACCTTGATCAGACCCTTTTTCGCGCAACGCTTCAGATACGCATTCGCCAATCCGAGCGCGATCCCCAGATCTTGCGCGACCGTACGCTGGGTGATGCGCTCATTCTCGTGAATGGCGTTCAGGATGCCAAGAGTGATCTCGGCGTCGTCGGCTTTGCCGACCGGTATGCGTTCAGCGTTGCTCATGGGCGGCGTTCACCTTGTGAACATATGGCGTTCAACCCGTGAACGTCAAGCATTTCATGTGCTTAGACGAACTACCGAGTGGTGCTGAAATTCTCGGTCACGTAGACAACGAGGTCGTCGACACATTCCTCGATGCCACGACCACTCGTATCCACGTTGATGTCGGGGTTGGTGGGTGCTTCATAGGGCGCCGAGATGCCCGTGAATTCCTTGATGTCGCCCGCGCGGGCCCGCTTATAGAGCCCCTTCGGGTCGCGCGATTCGCAGGTCGCCACATCGGCGTCGATGAAGACCTCATGGAACGTGTCACCCGCCGCTTCCCGTGCCCGCTCCCGGTCGGCGCGGTACGGTGAGATGAAGGCCGTGATCACGATCAGGCCGGCGTCCGCGAGCAGCGCCGCGACCTCGCCCACGCGCCGGATGTTTTCGGCGCGATCTTCAGGCGAGAATCCCAGATTTGCGTTCAGGCCGGTGCGCACATTGTCGCCGTCCAGCACATAGACCTGGTAACCCTTGTCGAACAGTCGCTGCTCCAGCGCCATCGCCAGGGTTGATTTGCCGGCACCCGACAGGCCTGTGAACCAGAGTACACCCGGCTTGTGTCGGTTGCGGGCGACCCGCCGTGCCGGGTCGACGCGATGATCGACCTCCGTGAGGTTGGTGCCGCGCACCGTGATCGCTTGCCGCTGGTCCGGATAGATGCCCTGCGAAATGACTCCACCACCCAGAATCAGGTGCCGGTCGACGATGATGATCCGTCCCGTGTGGGGCAGGTTGTCATGGTCATCGAAGGCGACGAGCTGGCTGGTACGGATGACAACCTCGGCGATTTCATCGCGCGCCACGCGCGTTGCGTCATGGTCCGAGAGTGCGTCGATGTCGATGATGCGCTCGATTTTCTCGATCACCGCATCGACCCGCTTCGGGCCGATCTTCAGCTCGTATGCGGTGCCGACTTCCAGCGGCGTCTCGGCCAGCCAGAAAATGCGGGCATGAAACACGTCCGATTCAATCGGTGCGTCCATCTCGTGGCTGGCGATTTCGCCGCGCTCCACGAAGATTTGTTCGTCGAGTGTGATGCCGATGGATTCACCGGCGCTTGCCGCAGTGGCGGGCCCGTTCGTGTTCCAGCTTTCGATGGATTCGACCCGCGCGGTCCGGTTGCTGGGTGAGAAGATAAGCTCGTCGCCGACATTCAGAGTACCGGACTCGATCCGGCCGGCGAGGATGCGCCGCTCGTCGAATTTGTAGACATCCTGAAGCGGCAGGCGCAGCGGTTGCGCGGCCGCGGAGGCCGGGTGCTCGAATTGCGGGAGAGTCGCAAGAATGGTCGGGCCCTTGTACCAATCCATTTTCGACGACGCCGTCGCGACATTGTCGCCTTCGCGCGCGGAAATCGGAATGATCTGACGCGGCGTGATGCCGATGCCCACGAGATATTTGCGATACTCGGTTTCGATGGCGCGGAACCGGGCCTCGTCATAGTCGACGAGATCCATTTTGTTCACGGCGACCGCGACTTCGCGAACCCCGAGCAACTGCAACAGATACATGTGATGGCGTGACTGTCGGCGGACGCCCTGGTCGGCATCGATCATCAGCAGCGCGGCGTCGGCGTTCGAGGCGCCGGTCACCATGTTGCGAATGAATTCGCGATGGCCCGGGGCGTCGATCAGCACATATTCACGCGCGTCGTGGCGGAACCAAATTTGCGACGTGTCGATGGTGATGCCCTGATCGCGCTCGGCCTTCAGGCTGTCCATCAGGAAGGCCCACTCGAACGGCATGCCGCGGCGCCGGCACATTTCCTCGATGGCTTCGAGCTTGCCGTCCGGCAGCTGGCCGGTGTCGTGGAACAGACGGCCCACCAGCGTGGACTTGCCGTGATCGACATGACCGACGATCACCACGCGCATCTGCTGCTCCGGTGCCGGGCGGGCTTTGATGGCGTCTGCCACTACATGTACCCCGCGGTGCGCAGGCGCTCGAAAGAGTCCTCGGCTTCGGTGTCCATCAGCCGGCCGGCGCGTTCGGGCTCCTGGGTGGTCTCGAGCTCTTCGATGATTTCGTCGATTGTCGACGCGTCGCTGTCAATCGGTGCCGTGATGTTCTTTTCACCGAGCGAGCGATAGCGCTTTCCGTCTTGCGAGAAATAGAGCGGGTTGATCGGGATGTTCTCGCGCTGGCTGTAACGCCAGATGTCGATCTCGGTCCAGTGCAGCAACGGATGAATCCGCAGATGCGCGTTCTCCGGCGCGTCGGTTGTGAACTGGTCCCAGAATTCGGCGGGCTGATCGCGGAACTCCCACGCCCCATCCGTCGCGCGCGGGCTGAACACGCGCTCCTTCGCACGTGTGGCCTCCTCGTCGCGCCGGATGCCGACGAAGATGCCCTTATAGCCGCCATCTTTCAGCAAATTGGCCAGTCCGGCGCTCTTGCGGGCAGCCGCGCGAGTCATCGGCGGCAGGCTTGGGTCCATCTCGCTTTCGGGAGGACAATCGATGACGATCAGGTCGAGATCCCACTCCTTCGTGTACTGGTCGCGATAGGCATAGACCTCGTCGAGCTCCATGCCGGTATCGAGCTGGACCGCCGGGAAGGGCACTTTTCCGAAGAAAGCCTTGCGCGCGAGCCAGAGCACGACGTTGGAATCCTTGCCGATCGACCACAGCATGGCGAGTGGCCGGGCGCAGGCGTAGGCCTCACGAAGAATGTAAACGCTTCGAGATTCGAGTATGTCCAAACGATCCATTACACACAAAATTATTGTTGATTAAAAAATATTACACAAGCTTTGTGCTCAACCAATTAGGTCAGTCCTCAAGGCAACGCAAGTGAGCCGGACGAATTTCTCCGAATTGGTTCACGCGATGCGGATTTTCGACCCTGTTGCTTCAAATCATGAGCCGGTGCAAGGGGAATTGTCTCAAAGCCTCATTATAGGGTTGATCTATCAGACTTGGCATTGCGCCCCTGTCCGCGTTATGAGCCACGCTCAAAGCCGCTTCGACGCGGCGCCACCGGAGCCGAAGAAGATGTCCTCCTCACCGCGCATTTCTGTTGTTGGCCTTGGGTATGTTGGCCTGCCGCTGGCAATCCATCTTGCCCGCCATTTCGAGGTGACGGGGTTCGACATTGATGCAAGCCGGATCACCGAACTGAAGGCCGGTGACGACCGTACGGAGGAAGTTGAACCCGCTGCATTGCGTGACACGACAATGCAGTTTCGCGACGATGAGGCGGCGCTGGAGGAGACGGATATCTTCATCGTGACGGTGCCAACCCCCGTTGATTCCGACAATAAGCCGGACCTGCGCCCTATTCGTAGTGCCAGCGAGACGGTGGGTCGAAATCTTCAGAAGGGGGCGATTGTTGTCTTTGAATCCACCGTGTACCCGGGGGTCACGGAGGATGTTTGTGGGCCGATTCTTGAGGCCGGTTCCGGGCTGACATGCGGCGTCGATTTTTTCCTGGGTTATTCGCCCGAACGGATCAATCCCGGAGACCGGGAGCATACCGTTGATCGGATAACCAAGGTTGTTGCCGGCCAGACACCAGAGGTGACCGCGCAGCTCGTCGCCATGTACGGCGCCGTCAACAACGGGGATGTTTTCCAGGCACGCGATATCCGCACCGCCGAGGCCGCCAAGGTCATCGAGAACGCCCAGCGCGACATCAACATTGCATTCGTCAACGAGGTGGCCGTTATTCTGAACGGGCTGGATCTGAATGTTCTGGATGTGCTTGAGGCTGCCAACACCAAGTGGAATTTTTTACCGTTCCAGCCCGGGCTCGTGGGTGGGCACTGCATCGGAGTCGACCCGTTCTACCTGGCTCACGCCGCGCAGTCGGTGGGGCATAATCCGGAAGTCGTCCTCGCCGGCCGGCGGATCAATGACGGTATGGGCGGCTACATCGCGCGCGAGGTTGCCGAACGCCTTGGGCCGCCGAAGGCACGGGTGCTCGTTCTGGGATTGACGTTCAAGGAAAACGTGCCCGATCTGCGGAACTCGCGGGTGGTCGATATCATCTCAAGCCTGCGCGACATGGGTCACACGGTTGATGTGCATGATCCCCACGCCGACCCGAATGACGCGCGAAAATTCTTCGGAATCGAACTGTTGGCCTCGCTCGATGGCGATGCAGGTTACGACGCGGTGATCGGCGCTGTACGCCATGATGAGTATGGCGACTTCAGCGCGGAAAAGTTGGCGGGCCTCCTCACGCAGGGCGGCATTCTGGCGGATATCAAGGGCATGTGGCGGGGCACCGTATTGCCTGACGCCTATCGACGCTGGCAACTCTAGCCCGCCCGCGCCGGCCGGAACAAATTTCCGATCAGAATATTTTGGCGAATTCCTCGTTGGCCCGCCGGTAATCGTCGAGCTGTCCGATATCGACCCAGTATTCCTGGACCGGATAGGCCAGTGTCGAGAGGCCGGCCGCCCGGCAAGCGTCGAACAGGTCCGGCATATCGAAGGCGCGATCGCCGGGCACCAGATCCAGTGCCTCGGGGCCGAGTACGTAAATGCCGGCATTGATAAAGTGCCGTGTGACCGGCTTTTCGCGCATTCCCAGAATCTCATGGTCGTCGATATCGACCACCCCATACGGGACCTGAACCTCATAACTGCGGACTGCCATCGTTGCCGCAGCGCCATTCTCCCGGTGGAAATCGATCATCTGAACCGGGTCCACCTTGGACAGGATGTCAGCGTTCATAACCAGAACCGGCGCGTTTGTGCCGCGTGAGAGCTTCGCCAGTGGCCCGGCGGTGCCCAGAGGCTTCTCTTCTTCAATGTAGGAGACATCCACATTCATGGGTGTCCCATCGCCGAAATGATTGCGGATAACGTCTGCGCGGTAGTTCACCGAGATGTGGAACTCGGAGAATCCCGAATCCGCCAACCGCCGGACGATCGTCTCGAGAATCGGGCGGCCGCCCACATCGAGCATCGGTTTGGGCGTGTGCTCGGTCAGCGGGCGCAGCCGCAGGCCTTCGCCGCCGGCCATCAGCACGACCCGATAGGGCTGATCATGGGGCGCCAGCAACGTATCGATCGTGATCAGATCGACGGCCCGTCCGGCGAAATCGACGACCGGGATGTGTTTGATTTTCTCGCGGCGCATGAAGGCGAGAACATCGCCGCGTGGTTCGCCGAAGCGAATCGTGCGCGGCGCGGGGTTCATGATGGTCTGCACGGGCGCGTCGGTGGTGATGCCGCGGAGAAGCCCGCGGCGGATATCGCCGTCGGTGACGGTACCGATCAGCTTGCGCTGATTGTCGACGACCAGCCCGATCTGGACGGTCCATGCGGTGAACCGTTCGATCAGCGTGTGGATCGACGTGTCCGGGCCAATCAGGCTTTGCGCGAGCCGCGTTTGCGGGGGCGCGACCTGTTGGACGGGCGTCGGCGCGAGGGCCGGAGGGGTGATATGAGCGACTGCGGAATCCATAGCTTCAATGCATAGAATTCGCGAAAAACTTTAACGATCGATTGACGGTTAACGTTTTATTTCACCCATCAATCCGGCGCCGGAGGGCAGGGTCAGACCACAACCGGATAGCCGGCGCGTCATTTCAAGCGGCGCGCGGGGGGCATCGGCATACATTTTCATGGTGTGGAGCGGTGTCCAGAACGGGCGGCATTGATAACCGGCATCATTCAGGCGGGTGAGCACCAGGTCTCTCGCCTGCGGGTCGTCGAACAGGAGTCCGCACAACCAATTGTTGGTCTCGCCCCAGGGCGGGGACGCCAGATACCGCACTCCCGGCGCGCCAGCGAAGGCGGCCTTGTAGCGCGCAGACAGATTCCGTTTTGCCGCGAGCTTGGTATCCAGGGTTTCGAGCTGGGCGCAGCCAAGGGCGGCGTTGATGTTCGGAAGCCGGTAATTGTAGGCGACCATGTCGTGTACGAGTTCCGCGCCGTCGTTGACCCGGGCCGTCGTAGTCAAATGTCGCAGGCGTCGGGCCAAAAGATCATCATCGGTAATCAGGGCACCGCCACCGCCGGTGGTGATGGTCTTGTTGCCGTTGAAACTGAAGGCGCCGATCCGTCCGAACCGGCCCGTATGTGTCGCACCATCCGTACCGCTGAGCGTGCTGCCGAGAGACTCGGCCGCGTCCTCGATGATGGTCAGCTGATGTCGCGCTGCGATGTCACATAGCGCCCGCATGTTCGACGGATTTCCATAGCAATGGACGGGCACCATGGCGCGGATGATGGCGTGGGTTTCCCGGTTGATCAGGCAATCGCCGTGGATCTCACCGATGGTGTCGAGATAGGCGTCGAGCGCGCCAGGATCGGTTCCGAGCCCCGTGTCTTCGCAATCGACGAAATGGGGCGCCGCACCGCAGTAGCTGATGGCGTTGGCCGTGGCGACGAATGTGAAGGACGGCACCAGCACTTCGTCACCGGGCTGGACCCCGACAGTCAAAAGCGCGGCATGCAGTGCCGCAGTGCCGTTGACCGTCGCGATCGCGTGACGCGCGCCGGTGATCTTGGTGAGCATGTCTTCGAACCGATCCACCCAGGCACCAACCGAAGACACCCATCCGGTGTCGAGGCAGTCCTTTACATAGTCCCAGGCGTTGCCGTCGATCTCCGGGGCGTGCAGCGGATAGGGACCCGCGGCCCGCGGCAGGACTGCGTCCATGCGCGCCAGCACGTCTCCCGCAATGTCCTTCGAGCGGCGAACCGGCTGGTCCGGTGTACCTTCCACACCCACCTCGAACAGAGTGTCAGACATTATACAGATGCGCCTTGTATCCTTTGCGGTTCGCGGGTGCCGCGAACCACTCGATCGTTGCGGCCAACCCGCGCCGGAAACCTTCAATCCCGACATGGGTCGGCTGCCATCCGAGGGTGTCGGCGGCCTTGCGGTTGTCACACCAGAGGCGTTCCACCTCGGACGCGTCGGGCCGCAGGCGCTGGTCTTCGGTTTCAATCCGGATGTCGACATCCATTTCGGCCGCGATCGTCTGGGCGGTCTCGCCGATGGAGATTTCGAAGTTGGTGCCGAGATTGATGACCTCGCCGCACGCCGCCGGGGTTTCTGCAGCGGCCAGGAAGCCGAGCACGGTGTCGGCGACAAAGGTGAAGTCACGGGTCGGTGTGGTGGCACCAAGACGGATTGTCGCCGGGCCGGCGCTTCGGTCATGCGCCGCCAGCTGCGTAATGATTGTCGGGATGACGGCCCGCGCCGACTGGCGGGGGCCGAACGTGTTGAAGGGCCGGACCACGGTTACGGGGGTTCCGAAAGAGCGGCCGTAACTCAGTGCAATCTGATCCGCGCCGACTTTCGTTGCGGCGTAGGGGCTTTGCGGGTTGAGCGGGTGGGTTTCGTCGATGGGGACATACTGGGCGGTGCCATAGACCTCGCTGGTCGAGGTGTGAATGACGCGTCCGACACCCAGGTCGGTTGCCGCCTGCACAATGTTCAGTGTGCCGGTGACGTTGGTGTCGACATAGCTTTCGGGCGCCAGATAGGAATAGGGAATGCCGATCAGGGCGGCGAGGTGGAACACCGTTTCGCAGCCTGACATGGCCTGCCGGACGGCATGGGAATCGCGGACATCGCCGGCGATCACCTCGATCGCATCGCAAATGCCGGGATCGGCATCGTCGAGCCACCCCCAGGATCCGCGGGAGTCATACTCGACGAAGGCGCGTACGTCCGCACCGTCTGCGACAAGTTTCTCGACGAGATGTGAGCCGATAAAACCGCCGGCACCGGTCACCAGGACTTTGGACAATTCACCCTCACACATGCATGGCCAGCGTTCGGCCCAGGAACGCCCATGGTCGGTGAGGATGGTTAAGGAAAGGTAAGGATTGGCGACCGAAGCGCGGTGTGTGGGGCGCGCCGGCGTCGCTCAGGTCTTTTTCGGCACCCGTTTGAGCGCCCATTTGACACGGGCGGCGCTGGCACCGGCTTCGAGGGCGCCGGACACCACGATTTGTTCGCTGCGCCGCACATCCTCGCTCTCGCCAAGATAGATGCTTTCCGCCAACGAAACCGTCCCGCCCTCGGCGATCAGACGCCAGCCGATCCCGCTGGGCAGACGCAACAGCACCGCCGACCCGTTCTGCACCAGTGACGCCTGGACCGTGGGGTGGAGGTGGAACCGCAATGCGAAGCCGCGCGCCGGTCTTGCCGTGCTCGCGACCCCTGCCCGGCTCAGGACATCCTCGCCGCGGATATCGTCGCCGCCGCTTGCCATATAGAGTCTGCGCTCATGCTCGAGCCCAAAGGCCGGGACATAACCGTCATGGCTGGCGGACACCCAGGTGTCGCCATCATCTTCGCTTCGTTCGACACGGACTTTCTGGGGGCGTCGTCCGAACGTCCCATCGGCGAGAATTTCCGAAGAGTTTGTGTCGTCAACAACCATCGTCGAATGCGCGGCCGAAGACCGCTGGACCGTTGCCCAGGGATCGCGGTTGCCGGGCCGCGCGCCGCAATTGGTGATCAGCCGTTCCTTGCCGATCGAGACCTCGAGGCTCAGCGTGCCGGCATGGGCATGGTGGTCGAGCCCGGCCTGTGGGGGGGTGCCTGTATCCAGAAGGGCCACCGTGCGGTTTGCGACGATGCGTTCGAAACCGGTATGCGGTGCGCTCGAGGGTGCCCGGCCGCGCGCGTCGGCTTGGGCCAGCAGCATGTCGATCTGCCAGTCTTCGCTCTCGCAGCTGCCGTTGAACAGGGCCAGGCGCCCATCATTGTGGCGCAGCATGCGCAGGAAAGGCGCCGCCCGGTCGATCGCACCGAGCAGGAAGGCAGGGATCTCCTGCTCGGCCGCCAACAAGGCGCTGCGCACATCCACGAGGTCGCGCAAAACCGTTGCCTGGGTTTGCGGGTTGCGCGCGACATGTCCGCCATCAGGCAGGATCTGTCGATGGCACGCGCGTTCGAGAATTCTAAGGCCCTGGCGTGCCGATGCTTCGTGACCGGGCAGGGCCAGACCCGCGACGGTGAGGCCCTTTGCTGCCCGTATCAGTCCCGCGCCCTCGACACCGCCGGGCAGAACGCGGGCCAGATGCTTTGCCTGCCGGGCAATGGTCGCCAGGTAACGCCGGCGGTAGTCGTCGTCGGCCGACGCACAAAAGAAATCATGCTGGCCGAGCCAGGCAAAGAGCCTGGTTGCCAGAATATCCGGTCGCCAGGCGATCTCCTGCCAGCCGGTCTGATGCTCGATCCAGTCTTCAACCAGATCACGCGCCCGGCGCCGTGCGGCGTCGCCGCCGACGGCGCGCAGATCGCGGAGCCAGTCAAAGCCATGCAGTTCGGCCAGCCAGGCATCGCTCATGCCGGCCGGGCGCCAGGCGTGCTTGCCGCCGCGTACGGTCTCGCCCAGAAAGGAAAGCTCCCCGGCCGAGATGGCCGTCCCGCGCTCGGCGTTGCCGGGCCAGGAATCGGGCGGCACGATGGTGAGTTCGTTTGGAGCCCGCCCGATCAGGGTGTAGCGATAGACCGGCGAGGCATAGAGCAGCTTGCCGACGCCGTAGCGCAGATCCTGGAAAACGTTGCCGCTCACCCGGCGCCTCGCATGGCGGCGATGTTGTCGGCATAGGAATCCGGACCGCCCCGGAAGGTGGCGGTGCCGGCGACCAGAACATTCGCGCCCGCAGCAATGGCACGGGGGGCGGTTTCGCGGTCGATGCCGCCATCGACTTCGAGGTCGATCGGCTGTCCGCCCGCTTTGACATGGGCGTCGATGCGTGTGCGCAGCGCGGCGATCTTGTCCAGCTGGCTCTCGATAAAGGCCTGGCCGCCGAACCCCGGATTGACGCTCATCACCAGGATCAGGTCGACCATGTCCATAACCTCGTCGACCATGGCAACGGGCGTTGCGGGGTTCAGCACCACGCCCGCCTTCTTGCCCAGCCCGCGAATCGTCTGCAGGGAACGGTGCAGGTGAGGCCCGGCCTCGGGATGAAGTGAAATGATGTCCGCACCGGCGGCCGCGAAGGGCTCGATCATGTAATCGACCGGGCTGATCATCAGATGCACGTCGAAGGGCAGATCGCAATGCGCACGCAGCGCCTTCACGACGCCGGGGCCGATGGTGAGATTGGGCACGAAGTGCCCATCCATGATGTCGATGTGGATCCAGTCGGCACCGGCGGCAGTGACGGCGCGAACTTCTTCACCCAGCCTGGCGAAATCGGCCGCCAGGATCGAAGGTGCGATGCGGACAGGAGCCGCCTTTGAGGAGGGAGCCATGGTTTTTGGTAACCGATTTACAGACTGCGCCGCAAGCGAAGCGACACGGGAAGGCCGGGGTCTAGTTCCGGATCAGACGCGCGGCGAAAAATCCATCCATGCCACCGCGCTCCGACCAGTGGCAAGGCAGCGTCCGCAGGGTACCGGCCGGCGTGATCGCCGCCGGCGCCAGCCCGTCCAGTTCCGGCCAGTCATCGGCAGAGATGGGGTCCAGCGTGACCGGTGCGCCCGAGGCCAGCAGCGCATCGACCCGCGCCGTCCCCTCCTCCGGCTCGAGCGAACAGACCGAGTAGATGATGGTGCCGCCGGGCGCGACCATGTTGACCGCCGCGGTCAACAGCCTGTCCTGCAGTGTGGTCGCGCTCTTGATGTCCGCCGGCCGGCGGCGACGCGGAATGTCGGGGTGACGGCGGACCGTACCCGTCGCGGTGCAGGGCGCGTCGAGCAAGACGGCATCGACCGGGGCCTCGGGCCGCCACTGGGTGGCGTCGGCATCGACGATTTCCGCAGTCAGGCCCGTGCGCGTGAGATTGTCCTGGAGGGCCGCCAGCCGTTGGCTGGAGATATCCACCGCCATGACCGAGGGGCCGCGATCGGCCAGCTGCAGGGTCTTGCCGCCGGGTGCGGCACACAGGTCGATGACCCGCGCGTTGGCGTCGTCGCGCAGCAGCTTTGCCGGCAGGGACGCCGCCACATCCTGGATCCACCAGAGCCCCTCGTCGAAGCCGGGCAGGTCGGAGATGCGACCGCCTGTGCGGCGGCGCAGCGTGCCACCAGGCAGGATTTCGGCATCCAGTTTGGCGGCCCACTCCGCCGGGTCGGCGCGCCGGGCCAGCGTGAAATCGAGCGGGGGCTCGAGCAGATGCGCGTCGGCGATCGCGCGCGCGGTATCCGCGCCGTAGATGTCCTGCCAGCGCTTGAGCATCCACTTGGGTGTGTTGATTTCGCCTGGCGACTGGGTGCCTTCGCGGTTCTCGGGTTCGCGCCCGATCCGCCGCAAGACGGCATTTACCAGGCCCTTGAGGGCGCCCCGGCGATACTGGCTGGCCAGGCGCACGGCGCCGTCCACGGCGGCGTGCGCCGGTGTCTCCAGAAACAGAAGTTCAGCGGTGCCGACCCGCAATATGTTGCGGACATGGGCATGACGGTCCACCAGTGGCCGGTCGAGGCATTCGGAAATTCGCGCATCGACCTCTCCCAGGCGTCGCAACACGGTCGCGATGATCCGCCGAGCCTGGGCGCGGTCTCGCGGGTCGAGCTTGGCCAGCCCGCGATCGTCGGCAAGCGTTGTGTCGAGGGGTTTGCCGTCGTTGAGAACGGCATCGAGGATATTGCAGGCTGCAGTGCGGGAATCGGACATGGCGCTTTATGCCCCAAAAACAATTCGACCGCAGCCGGTCATTAGATCCGCTGCGGTCGAACACAGGAAACGACTGGAACTAGGCCGCCGTTTTGTCTTTCCGGATATAGGCCATGGCGCAATGCTCGGCGCAGTAGGGCCGTCCCGGGACGGTGTCGGCCTCGCAGAAGCTGAAGTTTGAATCACCGGGGTCGCCGCTGGGCCAGAGGCAGTCGGACACGTCACCGCCGCGCCGCGCCAAGGGCGGGATCGGTGCTTCCGGAATGCGCTTGCCGCCATCCGGAACGATCTTTTCGCCGCCGATTTCCTCATCGGCCATGGTCCCGCGCAAGGCCTTGGCCTCAAGCGCCCGGTCGATCGCCCGGTTGCGCCGGCGCGAGCCGGTGCCGTTGCTCCTGATGGGTGATGGCCGGCTCTCCAGGCCAAGGCGGTGCGCCTTGCCGATCACCGCGTTCCGCGTCACGCCGCCCAACTGCACGGCGATTTGACTCGCACTCAGCCCTTTGGCCCACAACTCACGCAACATCGTTACCCGCTCATCAGTCCAAGACATGTCCGGTTCCTGTTCGTTTCTTATTGCCCCAACGACCGCGGAAGACGGCCTCGATCCAAAGCGAAGCCTAGATCATGTGGGAATAGGGGGGCAAGTCCACAAAATGGAGTATATACCCCAATATGTGGACAATTTTTTGACAGAACACCCAGATTTTGGGGGTTTTTGGCTGTACGCGGGTTCATTTTCGTGCCCAGGGGCCGCGGGGTCCGGAGGCGGGATTTGACCATGGACCGGTCATCCTGTTGTCGGCGGATATAGATGTTTCCCCCATGTTTTCAGACATTTGCCGCAATTTCGCGACCCGGTTCGCGGTGCTGGGGTGGGTCGAGAACAGCCGGTCATGCTTGTGGGTGTGCAAGGGGTTCACAATGAACATATGCGCCGTCGCCGGATTATTCTCCGCAGCATGGTTGTCGATGCGTTTTGTGCCGGCTTCGAGCTTTTCCAGGGCCGCCGCCAGCCATTCCGGATCGCCACAGATCAGCGCGCCTTCCCTGTCGGCCTGATATTCCCGGTTTCGGCTGATGGCCATCTGCACCAGCATGGCGGCGAGCGGCGCCAGGATCATCATGGCGAGGGTGCCGATCAGGCCGAACGGGCTGTTGCGATTGCCGCCGAAGAACAGCGCGAAATTGGCCAACATCGAGATGGCGCCCGCGAAGGTCGCGGTGATGGTCATGATCAGGGTGTCGCGGTTCTTCACATGGGCGAGTTCATGGGCCATGACGCCCGCGACCTCGCGTTCATTCATTAGCTTCAACAGGCCCGACGTCGCGGCCACGGCGGCGTTGGCGGGGCTGCGGCCGGTCGCAAAGGCGTTGGGCTGGGGATTATCGATGATATAGACCCGCGGCATCGGCAACCCATCGCGATCGGCCAGCTGGGCGACGATCCGGTACAGTGAGTGGGTCGGGTCGTTGAGTTCGCGCGCCTTGTAATAGCGCAGGACGGCGTTGCCCGAATTCCACCAGGCAAACAGGTTGATCGCCGCGGCGACGATCAGCGCGATGACGATCCCCTGGGCCCCGGCCAGCAGGAAACCGCCAACCATGAAAATCGCGGTCAGGGCGGCGAGGAGCAACGCGGTGCGGAAATAGTTCGACATGGGGTTCCTGTTTGGTCCTCTTGCGGGTTCGCTACTCAATGTGGGTGCGCGCCGGCCCCTCGCAATCCCTTGCGCAAACGAAGGGGAAAAATCGCCGGGAGAACCGCCGGGGCAAACACTTGGCAAAATGGGCCCGATCGTCCATATCAATGTCATGTCCGACAAACCTGATAATCCGTCCGACGCGCCGCCCCACGCCACGCCGCTGTATCGCGTCCGCAGGCCGGAGGGTGAGACTTCAGCACCGAAATCCGCCCAAAATGCGGCGGAGTCTGCGGCCACCCTGCAAGCGGCGATCGAATCGAAACAGGCGGATGCCGCCAGTGGGTCTGAGGGGGCCGACAAAAAGCCGACAGAAATCGGTGGCCCCAAGGGGCTGGAGCCGACCCGCTTCGGCGACTGGGAACGCGACGGTCGCTGCGTTGATTTCTGACGCGCCGGTCTGACGCATCCGAGACATGCCAGATACATTGAAGGACGTGGTGCCCGCGACGGGGATGATTGTCGTCGCCGATCTTGAATACACGTCCTGGGCCGGCGCACAGGAGAGCGGCTGGTCTGCGCCGGGCCAATTCCGCGAGATCGTGCAGATCGGTGCGGTACGCGTCGATGCGGGTGACGGGTTTGCGGCGCACGCCCACTTCTCGGTGCTGGTCCGCCCGACGATCAACCCCGAATTGTCCGACTACTTCACGGCCCTGACAGGCATCACCAATTCGGTGGTCGCGCAGGATGGCGTGAGCCTGGAGACCGCATTGGCGGCGTTCGCCGACTTCGCCGCCGGGGACATCGTCCTGTCCCACGGACGTGACGAACTGGTGATCGGCGAGGACTGCGCGCTGAAAGATTTGGCAAATCCGTTCACGGATGCGGACTGGCGGGATATCAACCCGCCCATCCAGGCCGTGACCGGCCAACGCCTGATGAGTTCCGAGCTGCCGTCATTATTCGGCCTTGAACCGGACGGCCCGGCCCATGACGCGCTGGCCGACGCCCGGGCGTTGGCCCGGGTGCTGGCGCATCTCAAGAACGCAGATCGATTCTGAACCTGCTGCCGGTTCAGGCCGACGGAATCTCCGCGACCACATCAAGCATGCGGCCCTTGGGGCCAAACTCGCCAAGTACTTCGCCGATCTTCCCGGCGTTCCCATCGCGGAAATCGATGAAGTGCTGGTGGGTGTC
>JAQCFD010000020.1 GCA_027618305.1 Pseudomonadota bacterium | reverse complement strand
CAAGAAACTTCCTCGCCGCTGTCGCTATCGCTTCTACAAGGCTATGGCTCAGATTTTATGAGTCCACTATCTAGCGCAGAGACAAATGCAAGGTCGTCAGGCGTGCTCTTCCGCGCGGACGTTCAGCAACGCATCATTGTGGGCGCGCGAGACGTCCAGCGTCGTGAGGGTGCCACGCAGGATCAGGTCTTCACGGTTCGACACGACCGCGACATTCTCATGGTCGGAGCCCGAGAGCAGACGCTGGGCATCCTCCAGGCTGTCCGACACGGTCAACACCTTGCCCATCTCATGGGCGATATCGCCGGCGCGTTCAGGCGCGTCCTCGTTGCCGCGCGCGAGAATCGCATTGTTCAGATCCGCATAGTTGATGATGCCCAGCAGCGCGCCACCGTCATCAACGACATAGATTTCCCCATTCGGGGATTCACGCAGCTTGCCGTGCAGCGCGTCCAGCATCATGCCCGCGTCGACAGATACCATATTCGTATGCATCACCCGGCCAACAGACATCCCCTGAAGCAGGGCCTGGTCGTGACCGCTCGACACGTTCAAACCGCGGCGCTTGAGCTGCACATGGAAGAAGGAGCGCCCATAGAACTGATGGGTGAGCATGGAAGCCGCGGCGGTTGCGATCATCACGGCGACGGTCATCTCGGACGACCCCGTCAGCTCGAAGATAATGAAGATCGTCGAGAGTGGTGCGCCCATCACCGCCCCCGCCAATGCCCCGGTACCGATCAGCGCGTAGGCGGGCACGCCGGAAAACTGGTCGGGAAAAACGCTTCCGGCCACCACCCCGAATGCCGCCCCGACCAGGGCACCGAGGATGAGCGACGGCGAGAACACACCACCGCCGAAACCGAACCCGATGCTGATCGCGACAGCCGCCATCTTGGCGATGATCAAAACCAGCAGAAGCTCAAGCGCGATGGTGCCGTGCAACGCGGCGTCTGCAGTCAGGAAGCCGACGCCCAAGACTTCAGGCACCTGCAGCGCAATGAGGCCGAGGACGATCCCACCCATCGCCGGTTGCAGCCATTTCGGAATGGGCGTGCGCGCCACCAGCCCGTCCATAAGGAAAATCCCGCGCATGAATCCGATCGCGACGACGGCGCAGGCAACACCCAGCAGAATGAAGGCCGGAAACTCCCACAGCGAGATCAACTGATGATCAGGGACCGCGAAGGAAGGCTCCGATCCGAAGTAGAAACGCCCGATCGCCGTGCCTGTGACCGCCGCGATAAAGATCGGTGCGCCGGCCTTGAGGGACAGATTTCCGACCACCAGTTCGATGGCGAACACCGCGCCCGCGACAGGCGCGTTGAACAGCGATCCGATCGCCGCGGCAACACCGCAACCCAGCAAGGTACGCGACTGGGATCTGTCGAAATGCAACCGATCGGACATCCATGCACCAAGGGTCGCCCCAAGATGTACCAGCGGCCCCTCTCGCCCGGTCGAGGCCCCCGCGCCGAGAGACGCGGCATTGCCGACGGCCGACACCAGGCCAGCGCGCAGCGACATTTTGCCGCCGCGCAAAGCCGAGGCCTCGATCACGTCAGCAATCGCGTGTGGCCGGTTTCCCCCATTTGCGAAATGCAAAAACACGCCGATCAGGAGCCCACCAACCGTCGGGACCAGCATGATATGCCACCAGGCCAGGATGTCGGTGGACGGGGTTTCTTCAAAGAGTGGAAACCCGAAAGCGAATTCCTGCATAAAATCGATCGCGAGGCGAAAGAACAGCGCGCCATAGGCCGCAGCTGCGCCCACGACAAGCGCCATCACCGCCAAAAGCAGATGTTCGTTACGCAGGACGCGGCGAAGGCTTAGCCGAGCTCGTACAATAATCGGTGGACGCACGGGTTTCCCTCCAGACGGCTACCCGACGTTTGATTAGTAGCACGGAGATTCGAACGCCGTCACAAAGACTTAACGTGTGGCAGCTATACTACCTCGTTGCCGCCGACCACCCGCAGACCTTGTTGCGGTTCGATCACCGCGATGCGATTGCGTCCCTCGCCCTTTGCCTTGTACAGACCGGCATCGGCGCGCTCGATGAGGTCTTCGAGCAATTCACCATCCGTATAGACAGCGACTCCGCCCGACAAGGTGACCCCGCCCAGGGATTCACCGGTCGATTTGCGGAGAATTTTCTTGCTGCTCACCGTTTCGCGCACCTGCTCGGCGACGGCCAGCGCGCCCTCCATATCCGTATCGGGCAGGATGATCGCGAACTCCTCGCCACCGTAGCGTGCGGCCGTATCGCGCCCCTTGGTGCAATCAACAAGGCAGCGCGCCACCAGGCGCAGCACTTCGTCCCCGAGTTGATGACCATGGTTGTCATTGAAGGATTTGAAGTGATCGAGATCAAGAATCAGAAGCGACAGGGATGTGTTGTTCGCCGCCGCGTCGGCAACACCCTTGCGCAAATACTCGTCAAAAGCGCGGCGGTTACCCAACCCGGTCAGCGGGTCGCTCATGGCTTCACGCCGCGCATCCGAAATGCGTTGCCGAAGCTCCGAAATCTCCTGATTCGATTCTTCGAGACGTTCGTTCACACTTTGATTTTGCTGCACGACCTTGCGCGTTTCCGTCACCAGGTCGGAAACGATCTGCCGCACCCGGTCGCCGCCTTCGACACCTTCGAGTGCCCCGTCGGCATCCGCCAGGGCTTCGCCATAACGCACAGCGCCAGCACCGGCTTCATCCAACAGGGACATGACCGACTCGACGGATTTTTCGAGGCTCGAACCGGCACTCAGCAAGGTTGCCTCTCGTTCCTCCTCGACGACCTTCGCCGCGAAGGCCGTGCACCTCAGATAAAGGTCGTTGCAGCGTTCTTGCGTGAAGGCCTCACCGGATTCCAGAAAGCGGTCAATCATGTGCACGACGTCGGGATCATCGCCGCGCAAATAGCCGTACCAGACTTTGAAGTTCTCGGGCGTGGGCGGAATCCCCAGCTTCGCCATGCGCACGATGGCGGTATTTGCCAGCTTGGCCGGACTATCAGTCACATCGGAATTCGACACCAGCGCCTCCCAAACTCATACGATGGAGCACAGATGGTACGCCGACACAGGTTAAGGAGTTCTTGCGATTTCGGCGGGAAATACCGGAAATCTGGGTCCGTTTCTTAATGAAAACGCGGCAGGCTCGGAATCCAATGGGTTCGGGGCGGCCCCGTTTCCGGCGCCGCCCCAGCAACCCAAAACCGCGCGTTGATCAGGCTTTCGCCAGGGCCTGATCGATATCGGCAATGATATCATCGACATGCTCGATCCCGATGGACAGCCGGACATAGCCGGGGACCACGCCGGATTGCAGCAACTCGTCCGCATTGAGCTGGCTGTGGGTCGTCGAAGCGGGATGGATCGCCAATGAGCGCGCATCACCGATATTGGCGACGTGATAGAGCATCTCGAGGGAATCGATGAACTTGCGGCCCGCCTCGTCACCGCCCTTGAGGACGATTCCGGCCAACCCTCCGTAGCCACCGCTCAGATATTTGTCGGCGCGCGCGCGTGCGACGCCGTCCATCTGGCCCGGAAAAATCACCTTCTCGACCTTGTCGTGGGACTGCAGGTAATCCGTCACCTTGATCGCATTCTCGCAATGACGCTCCATGCGCAACGGCAATGTCTCGAGGCCCTGGATGAACTGGAATGCGTTCTGGGGCGACATGGCGGCGCCGATATCACGCAGCAGGGTCACACGCGCCTTGATGATGTAGGCGATCGGTCCCAGCGGCTTCACCGCCTCGGTCCAGACTGCCCCGTGATAGCTGGGATCCGGCTCGTTGAGCAGCGGGAACCGGTCGGCATGGGCCTCCCAGTCAAAATTGCCGCCATCGATCAGCATGCCGCCGATCGAGGTGCCGTGACCGCCGATATATTTGGTGGTCGAGTACATGACGATCGCCGCACCATGGTCGAACGGACGGCACAGCAGCGGTGCCGCCGTGTTGTCCACAATCAACGGCACGCCAAGCCCACGGCCAATCGCCGCGACTTCGGCGATGGGGAATACTTCGAGCTTCGGGTTCGGCAGGGTTTCAGCGTAGTAGGCGCGGGTCTTGTCGTCGGTCGCCGCGCGGAACGCCTCGGGATCGGCCGGATCGACGAAGCGTGCTTCCACGCCCATGTCGCGCAGGGTGTTCTTGAACAGGTTCCAGGTGCCGCCATAAATGTCGGTCGAGCAGACGAAGTTGTCGCCGGCGCGCGCAATATTCATGATCGAGAACATGGAGGCGGACTGGCCCGACGAAAGGCCCAGACCGGCAACGCCGCCCTCGATGGCCGCGAGACGCTGCTCGAGAACATCGACGGTCGGGTTCATGATGCGCGTGTAGATATTGCCCAGTTCCTTGAGCGCGAACAGGTTGCCCGCATGCTCGGTGTCGCGGAACTGATAGCTCGTGGTCTGATGGATGGGGACCGCGACCGAACCGGTCGTCGGATCTGCCCGCCAGCCCGCATGAAGCGCGAGCGTTTCTGGATTCTTGGACGTTGTCATCATGATCTCCGAATGCTGGAAGGTCGCGGCGGACGGCCAGACAGGACCGAACACATGCGATTGTTTTTCACACAATTTTTATGTGTTTTTATTTTTAATACACAAATTCCACGCGCTACTAGCATGCAATGCGCCCCGGCGAAAGTGTGCCGTCAGGCGGGGTTTTCGAGGATTACTGTATCGGATGCCGCCTCGGCAACGAGCCATTCCCGGAACAGGGCGATCTTCGCACGATCCGCAACGGATTTCGGGCAGGCGATATAGTAGCCATAGGGCGCCGGCAGCGTGATGTCGAAAGGCCGCACCAGCCGTCCGGCAATCAGGTCCCGCGCGGCGAGAACCCGACGCGCCAGGGCCACCCCCTGCCCCTCCACCGCGGCATCGATCACCATGCTCGTCTGGTCGAACTGGGGGCCCCGCGACACGTCAATCGGCTCCACACCAGCCACGGCGAACCAGAGCGGCCAGTCATTTCGGCTCAGGTCATGCAGCAACACATGGTTCGCAAGATCCTCCGGCCGTTCGAGCGGCGGGCCCACGCGCAAGAGCTCCGGGCTGCATACCGGGAAAATCTCTTCCTGGGCGAGCGGGGTGATGTGCAGGTCGGGCCAGTCGCCGGTCCCATGGCGCACGGCCATATCGACATCATTGCGGGCGAAATCCACATGGTCCATGGACGCGCTGATGCGCAAGTCGATCTCGGGATGCCCGACAATGAAATCCCCGAGCCGATGCACCAGCCATTTGGCCGCGAAGTTGGGCGACACGCTCACCGTCAGGACGCCGCTGTCCTCCCGCGCTGAGAGAAATTCCGCACCGGCGCGCAGGCGGTCCGCCGCCTCGCGCACGAAGGGCAGGTAGGCTGAGCCGTCGTCACTCAGGCGCAGGCGTTGGCGGTCCCGGTGAAACAGCTTCACCCCCAGCTGCGCTTCCAGATTCTTCACCTGATGGCTGATCGCCCCCTGGGTCAGGTTCAACTCCCGCGCCGCCTCGGTGAAACTCAGCGTGCGCGCCGACACCTCAAAAGCCCGCAACGCCATGGTGGACGGCAGATCCCGCATCTAACCTTTACCCATTAAAATTTCTAATCCATAGCCGAAAATTGATGCTTTGCACAACACGCATGGAGACCCCACAAACATGGGCAGTAATTCGCTTCTCATCGGTCATTAGAACGTATCCGACATGATAAAGAGAAACAAATGAGTAAATTTATGTCCGCGATTAATATTACTAATATTAATGGAATAGCGGACCGTTCCGCCGGTCTTCGACACGGGCTGGGCGCTAGCCGCCACCGTGCGACCAGGGTCCTGACCATGCTCAAGACCATGTCTGACAGATCCCACCAGCGCCGCGGCCTCGCAGCGCTCGATGATCGTCAGCTGCGGGATATCGGTTGCAGCCGCGCGCAGGCGCGCGCCGAAGCCGCCAAGCCGTTCTGGCGTGCCTGAGCGCTTCTAGGCGTCTGCCGTCCACGCAGGCGCGATGCCTGCGGCCGCTTCCCCGAGCAGCCGGCAACGAATACCCGTCCCGGCACCCTCGCACTGGAAGTTGGTGCAATAGCTGAAGGCGAGGTTGCGTTCCCGGTCGCAGAAAGCGAGCGCGCCGCCCGACCCGAGCTTGCCGAAGGCATTCATATTCTCGCCCATGGCAATATAGGGCGGGCTGTTTTGCTCGAAGCCGAGTCCCATGCGCAGGGGCCAGTCGGTCATGTAGCAGACACCTTCCCAGACCAGCTGGGATGCCCGCGCGACGGTCTCGGGCTTGAGCAGGCGGAGCCCATCGACCTCACCATTGCCCGCCAGCATCGCGTAAATCCGTGCCGCGCCGCGTGCGTTGCCATGCCCACCGAATGCCGGGAGCTCACCCTCGCGGATTTCCGTGCAGTTGAGCAGGTCGTCGCGATCCGGCCGGCCGGACCAGGCGCGGTGCAGGTTCGAGCCCGGCTGGGCGCCCGTCGACCAGAACTTGTTCTCCGGGTTGGTGTGCATCGTCGCACACAGCGCCGCCTCGTCGGGGGTCAGGCCGAGATTATATTCGGCTCCCAGGGGCTCGGAGATTTCCTCACGAAGGTAGGTGCCGATGGACTTGCCGGTGACGTTGCGCACCACCTCGCCCAGGATGAAGCCGATGTTGATGGTGTTGTAGGCGCCCTTGGTACCGGCCGGAAATGCGGGTGCCTGGGCGGCGATCGCGGCACACTGCGCCGGGTAGTCGAACCAATCCCCGGGCTTGGCGGAATCCGAGAAGATCGCGCCGCATTCATGGCCCTGAACATGGCGGACCAGGATGTTCTCTTTGCCGTTCTGGGCGAATTCCGGCCAGTAGTCGGCGACCGGCGCATCCAGATCGACCTGTCCCCGGTCGGCCAGCATATGCACGGTCAGCGCGCACATGGCCTTCACGACCGAGTTCATCAGGACGATCGTGTTCTCTTCCCACGGCTCGGTTCGCGCTTCGTCGCGGTGACCGCCCCACAGATCGACGACCTTCTCACCATCCTTGTAGACGCAAACGGCGGCGCCGATTTCCTGCCGGCTGGCAAAATTCTCACGGAAAGTGTCCTCGACGGCCACAAATGCGGGGTCGCACATGCCGCCGATCGGAATGTCGGTGTTGCTCATGATCTTCCTCCCACTCCGCACCACTCAGCCATGGCACGGCAGCATCGCAGCCTATCATGGATGCGAATTTCGATGACACCTGCCAATTGAGCTAGGATCGTCAATCTCGACGGTTTACGGGACTATTCGGACAGTCATGGATATTCGCCAGATCAGATATGCACTCGCGGTGGCCCGGGAACATAGCTTCACCGGAGCCGCGCAACGCCTGCATATCTCCCAGTCTTCTGTGAGCGAGCAGGTGGCCATGCTCGAAGACGAGATCGGTTTTCGCCTGTTTCACCGCACCGGGCGTGGCGTCGAGAGCACGGAGCGCGGGCGGAGCTTCCTGGCCGAGGCAGACCGCGTCGCGCAGGAATTCTTCGGCCTGTCCGATACCGCCCGCCGACTGAACGGTGCGGGCTACGAATCCTTCACGCTCGGCATGGGCTCGGGGATGGCCGGACTCGTCGTCCCGAACGCGTTGCGACATTTCTGCGATATATTTCCCAACGTGCAGCTGCGGATCGTCACGGCACCGACAAGGCGGATCTACGACCAGCTTCATACCGATCAGCTCGATGCCGGCATCGCCATCGAGCTGTCGCCCGACGAGCTTCCGACCGGACTGTTGTCCATTCCGATCGCCACGACGGAAATGGTACTAATCGGTCACCCCGAGCACCCGCTGCTGGGCGACGAGGGGCCGATTGACCTTGCTCGCCTGATCGAGGAGCCGTTGATCACCAATGAGCTCACGATCGGCTATGGGCGGATCGTCACCAACATGTTCGCGGACATCGGTGCGCCCCCGAACATCCGGGCTGTCCCCGACAATGTGGACACGCTGCGAGAAATGGTGGCCGCGGGTATGGGCGTGGCAATCATCCCGCGATCCGCCCTGCCGCAGACCGGTAGCGGCGCCCCGCTGGGTGTGCGCGCCATCACGCCGGAACGAAAGACCGGATTCTGCATCGTCCGCCGCCGACAAGCGATGTCGCGCAGCCGGGAAAGTTACTTCTCGTTTCTCAGCGATGCATTGGCCAGTTGAGCCCAGATATCGGTTTTTCCGATATACCTATCGGGAGACTCCTTTGGACTCCTTCAAACCCTGAGCGATACGCTGGTCGAAGGAATCGGATACTTTCGTATTCCTTTGTAAATAAATAATAATTGGAATTTCCGATGGATGGCGGAGCCGGCAAAGGCAATCTGAGGATCGGCATCGACACCGGTGGAACCTTCACCGATATCGTTTCGATCGATGCATCCACCGGCGCCATGAATGTCACCAAAGTGTCGAGCACGCCCGCCAATCCGGCGATTGGGCTGGTCCAGGGCATTCATGACGTGCTCGCAAAGTCCGGCAGCGATCCGGCCGATGTCAGTGTGATCTGCCACGGCACGACGGTCGCGACCAACGCGCTGCTGCAAGGCCAGATCGAGGGCCTTGGCCTGATCGTCACCAAAGGATTTCGACATATCCTGGAGATTGCGCGCCAGGCGGTGCCCGACGGCTACGGCAACTCCTATTTTTGGGTCAAACCGGATCGCCTCGTCCCGCTGCACCATGTCGGCGAAGTCGTCGGCCGGCTCAATTTCAAGGGTGCGGAACTGGAAGCACTCAACGAAGAATCGGTACGCGGGACCGCCCGCGCAATGCGAAAACAGGGCCTGCGCGCCATCGGCGTCTGCCTGATGCATTCCTATGCGAACTCCGCCCACGAACGCCGGGTCGGCGAAATCATTGCCGACGAATACCCTGAGGCGGTCGTCTCGCTGTCGTGCGACGTGCTGCCGGAGTATCGCGAATACGAGCGGGCTGTCACCACCCTCGTCGATGCTTTTGTGAAACCCTACATGGCACGCTACTTGGGCAACGTGTCCGAGGAGCTGGGGCCGATTCTGCGCGAACCACCTTTCCTGGTGATGCAATCATCCGGCGGCGTCATCAGCGCCGAGCAGGTGGTCGAGAAACCCATCACGACCGCCTTGTCCGGCCCCGCGGCCGGCGCGCTGGGCGCGGCCATGGTCTCGCGGGTCGCCGGCTTCTCCGACGTCGTCACACTCGACGCCGGTGGCACATCCACGGATATCTGCCTGATCGAGGGGGGCGACCCCCACATCACCACCGACGCGTCGGTCGGCCCCTTCCCCGTACGCTTGCCGATGATCGACATTCGCACCGTCGGGACGGGCGGCGGCTCGATCGCTTGGATCACGCGGGAGGGCAATCTGAATGTCGGCCCGATCAGCGCCGGCGCCGTGCCCGGTCCGATGTGTTACCCGAACGGCGGCGATGAGCCGACCATCACGGATGCCAATCTTGCATTGGGACGTCTGCCGGCGGAGCTCATCGGTGGCGGTATCGTGCTCGACGCCGAACGGGCACGCAGCGGCATCGCCGCACTCGCCAAACGGCTCGGCCAGGATATGAGCGCCGAGGAACTGGCCGCAGGAATCATCGAGATCGCGAACTGGAACCAGGCGAACATGATCCGGCAGATGACCATTCAGCGCGGCATCGACCCACGGACATTCGCCTTGCTGTCGTTCGGCGGTTCGGGACCGGCTCAATCACCGGCGGTCATGGATCTGCTGGATATGGACGCCTGCATCGTCCCGCCCAACCCCGGTAACTTGTCGGCATTCGGCCTGCTGGCGGTCGACTGGCGCTCAGACCACATCGTCACGCGGGTTGTGCAGGAAGACGAGATTGACCCGGCGGCGGTCGCCCAGATCTACACCCAGCTTGAAGCCGACGCCCGCGAGACACTGATTCGCGATGGGCTCGACCCGTCTGTCCACCGCTACGTCCGCGAGGCCGATGTCCGCTACGTGGGACAATCGATGGAAGTCAGGGTCACCGCACCCGCGGGGCATTTCACGGCTGACGCCGCACGGCAACTGGCCGAAGCATTCCACGCATCCCATGAACGCACCTTTGGGTATGCCTATCGCGGCAAACAGAAGATCGAGATCGTCAATTTCTGCCTGTCCGGTTTTGGCACGATCGAACGGCCGAGCCTTCCCAAACTCAGCACCGACACGGACGATGCAGAGGCTGCACGGAAACCCAACCGGCAAGTCTATTTTGACGGCGGCTACCGGGACACCCCCGTCTACGATCGCGTCCGCCTGCCGGCCGGTACGCGGATCGAGGGACCTTCGGTGATCGAGGAATTCGGCTCCACAACCGTTGTCTTCCCCGGCCAATACGCCACCGTTGACGCGCACGGCATCATCGTCGTCCGCCGCACGCGTGACGAAATCGAGCGCATCCAATGACCAGCACCGCCGAACAGCAACCCCGCGGCGCCACCCGCGCCAGCGTCGACCCCATCACCCTGCAGATCGTCGAAGGTACACTCAACTCGATCGAGGCGGAGATCGAATATGCGATCGAACGCACCGCGCGCAGCCCGATGATCCGCGAGGCCCATGACTACCGGGTCGGCCTGTTCGACAAACATTGCCGCAAGCTGACAGGGCGGTCCTATTCCGCGATGCCGGACGCGGTGGTGCGTGACTACCCGCCCGAGACCATGAAACCGGGCGATGTGTTCTTCATGAACGACACCTACGACACGGAAGGTTCGATCGGCCATCTGCCGGACATGTGCTCGACCGTGCCGGTCTTCCATAACGGCGAGGTCGTCGCCTATATCCAGGCCTTCGGCCACCACGACGATATTGGCGGCAAGGTGCCCGGCTCAATGCCCGGTACGGCCGTCTCGGTCTTCGAGGAAGGCCTGATGATCCCGCCGATCAAGATCGTCGATGCCGGCGTGCGCAACGAGGAAGCCCTCAAGATCATCCGCCGCAACACCCGCGTCCCGGAGATGCTGGCGGCCGATGTCGATTCCGAAATTCAGGCCTGCATCATGGGCGCCGAACGCATGGCCGAATTGTTCGCACGCTTCGGCCGCGACACCGTCGAGGCCTGCTTCCAGGCCATTCTGGACAATTGCGCCAGCGTGTTTCGCGACGAACTGCTGCCCAAGATCAGGAACGGCACCTATTCGTGGGAAGACTATGTAGAGCATGACGGGCTGACCGACCCGAGCCTTCATAAGCTCGCCCTGACGATGACCAAGACCGACGACAAGATCGTGCTGGATTTCAACGGCACCGACCCCCAGGCGCTCGGCCCCATCAACTGGCCCGCCGACTACGCGGACGGCAAGTTCCTCATCAAATGGATCGCGCCGGTCCTGCGCAACCTGGCCGACACGCCGGAGCGCGCGGCGGAAATTCACTGCAACGAAGGCGTGTGCCAGATCTTCGAGGTGATTTTTCCACCCAAGGGCACGTTGATTACGCCCATCCGGCCCGCCGCGACGAACGCCAGGTCATTCCCGCTGCTTCGCTCGATCGGCCTCCTGGCCGGCTGCGTGGCACAGGCGGTTGAGCAGGGCCGTATGCCGGCGGATCAGGAAACCATTCGCTACACCGGTTTCTACGGCGACGATCTGGACGGCGAACCCTTCCTGTCGCGCGAGGTGCTCGGTGGCGGCAGCGGCGGGCGCTATTACGCCGACGGCAGCGACGCGATCCACATCGTGCCCAACTCACGCAACCAACCGGCCGAGTTCACCGAGACGCGGTTCCCCATCCTGGTCGAGAAGCTGGGCCTGTGGGCGGATTCCGGTGGTGCCGGCACCTATCGCGGAGGCCTGGGTTACGAGAAGGAATACCGGATGCTGGTCGACTGCAGCACCATCGTGACCGCCGATCGCGTACGCCTCGGCTGCTACGGGGTGAACGGCGGCCAGGCCGGGCAACCTTTCGGCGCCTATGTCGATGCACATGGCCGCAATGAGAAGCTGGGCGGTCTTGTCGACAACGAAACCATCAAGGCTGGCGAGGTCCTGCGCGTCCGAACCACCGGCGGCGGCGGCTGGGGCGACCCCCTCAATCGCGACACCGCAGCAGTGCTGCATGACGTCATACAAGGCAAGGTCACGCGCGACGGCGCGACGAACGATTATGGTGTTGTCGTTGCCGACGGCCCGGACGCCCCCCGGATCGACGACACCGCAACGGAAAGCCTGCGCGCAAAGATACGCGCGGCCCGCACGGAACCGCTCGAGATGATCAATCGCGGGCCGGGCATGAAGATGTTTGAAAAACGGTCCTGATGAGCAGGAGAAGAGACCGGAACGCGTTCATACGCGAATTGCAAGACCCAATGACAACCAACAGACACAGGAGGTCGGTACCATGATGAGCTTCAGGAAATTTACACGGCGCACAGCGCTGACATTGACCGCAGTCGCTGCGGTATCCCTGACGGGGATCGCCGGCGCGGCCGCCGCGGACAAGGTGAAAGTGGGCGTGTTCCCGGTCACCTCGGCGCTGCCGTACTTCGTCGCGCTGGAACGTGGCTATTTCAAGGATGTGGACATCGACGCCGAGATGGTCCGGCTAATCGGCGGCCCCGCGCTTGTCGCCGCAATGATCACGAACGATATCGACGTCGCCGCCAACCTGGTCACCATCGAGGGTATGAACGCGAACCTCAAGAAGCCGGGTCTGGTGAACTACATCTCGGTAAACAGCCAGAACAAGCAGTACAAGATGGAAACCTTCGTGGTCCGCAAGGGCTTCAATGCAAACAGCATCGCGGACCTGAAGGGCGCGAAAATCATGTCCGCCCCCGGACCGGCCAACATCATGATGGCCAAGGCGGTGCTTGCCGCGAACGGCCTCAAGGAAGGCGACTATCAGCTCGACCAGCTCGCCATGCCACAGCATGTCACGGCAATGCAGGCCGGCACCTACGACGCCGGCTACACGCTCGAGCCGGCCGTCACGCTGATGGAGAATCAGGGATCTGCAAAGGCGCTCGAGTCCGGCGTGATCGCCACCTATGTTCTCGGCAAGGACGATGCCGATGCCTGGGTTGCGGGCACGGCACTGACGGGTGAGTTCCTCAAGGATCGCCCCGATGTGGCCAGGCGGTTTGCCCAGGCCTGGGATCGCGCGCTGGCGGACATTGCGAAGGACGACACGGTGCGGGCGCATCTGGTCAAGAACACCTTCACGCCGGAAGCCATCGCGCCGACAGTGCCGCTGGTGAAGTTCGTGATGGCCGACAAACTCTCGGATGGAGACAAGGCTGAGTTCCAGCAGTTCATCGACTTCGTCACCGACAACGGCATCCTGTCCGAGAAGGTCGACGTCAACAAATATCTGAAGACGTTCTAGTCGCAACGCGACCGGAACCGACCAGGTAATGAACGTCAGCGAGACAGAACAGATGGCAGAAGACGACACCGCTCCCTCCTCCCGAGCGGGAGCGTCTTCGCCGCTGTCTGCCGCTGGCGTGACGGGTGACGCCCATATCACGATCCGCGGCTTGTCGAAGTCCTTCGGCGACGCCGTGATTTACGACAATTTCGACCTCGACATACCCCGCGGCCGCTTCGTGTCCGTGTTCGGACCGAACGGCTGCGGCAAGTCGACTCTGATCAATCTTATCGCCGGGCTGATTGAACCCGACGCCGGCACCATCCGCTTCGATGGCAAACGGCTGCGGGACACCAACTTCGGCTACGTCTTTCAGAACTACCGCGAGGCGCTGTTTCCGTGGATGCGGTCGATCGACAACATCCGCTACCCGCTGAAGTTCCGGAATATTTCGCGCGTCGAACAGAAAGAACGCGTGGAGCGCCTCGTCGAACGCCTCGGCGTCACCATCGATCTGAACAAATATCCCTATCAGATGTCCGGCGGCCAGCAGCAGCTCGTCTCCATCATGCGCTCGCTTGTGATCGAACCCGAGGTGCTGTTCCTCGACGAGCCCTTCTCGGCCCTCGACTACGAAATGACCCTGTTCATGCGCGATCAGCTCCAGGCACTGTTCATGGACACGAAGACGACCATGGTGTTCGTTTCCCATGACCTGGAGGAGGCCGTGTATCTGGCCGACGACGTGATGTTGCTGTCGCGCGGACCGGCTGAGGTCGCCGATTATGTGAATGTCGGCATCCCCCGACCGCGCTCCGCCGCCACGATTTCCGACGACGAGTTCGTCCGTGTGAAGGCCCATTGCCTCGAGGTCTTCCAGAAACTGGTGCGCGGCACATGAAATCATTGAGCAAAATTCTCGGCCCTTTCACACCATTGATCGGCGTCATCATTCTGTTGCTGGTCTGGCAGATCGCCTTCTGGGTGGAAGTGGTGGATCATGTCCTCCTGCCCTCCCCCACATCGATGTTCATCGCCGTCTGGCAGGGCATGAGCGGCGGCCAACTCCTGTTCGACTTCTTCCGCACGATCGAGCGCACAGCACTGTCGATCCTCTATGCCGGCATCATCGGTATCCCGCTCGGCATCATCTTCGGCTCCTCGGTCGGGCTCTACCGCTCGGTCGAATTCGTCGTCGATTTCTTTCGCTCCACGCCCGCGAGCGCGGTCTTCCCGCTGTTCCTCGCGATTTCCGGCCCGGGAGACGCCACCAAGATCCAGGTCGCGACCTTCGGTGCCGCCCTCGTGATCCTGTTCAACGTGGCATATGGGGTGATGAACGCCCGCAAGACCCGGCTTCAGGCGGCGAAGGTGATGGGGGCCCCGCGGTTCCGGGTGCTGACGGATGTCATGCTGTTCGAATCTCTGCCCCAGACCTTCGTTGGCCTGCGCAATGGGGTGTCGCTCGCGCTGATCATCGTCATCGTCGCCGAGATGTTCATTGGTTCCGTCGACGGGCTCGGCCATAACGTTCTCGACAATCAGATGCTGTTCGAAATGCCCCGCATGTATGCGGCAATCTTCGTCGCGGGGGCGCTCGGCTACAGTTTCAATCTCCTGTTCCTGCTGATCGAGCGGCGCTATGTCCACTGGTCCGGGCGCTGATCTGACGCGGGAGACCGCGTGCAGCTTGCGTGATCTTATTGCCGATGGTGCCGTCAGCCCGGTCGAGGTGCTGGACGCCCATCTGGACGCCATCGCACGGCGAAATCCCGCGCTCAACGCCATCGTGACCCTCGCGGAAGATGCCGCACGCGCTTCGGCGAAGGCCGCCGAGGCTCGCGTGATCGCCGGCGAGCCTCTCGGCCCGCTCCATGGCCTGCCGGTGGTCATCAAGGACGTGACGCCGACTGCGGGAATCCGCACGACCTATGGCAGCCCGGTCTATGCCGACAACGTGCCCGCCGAGGACGCAACCGTCGTCACCCAGTTGCGCGCGGCCGGTGCGATCATCCTCGGCAAGTCCAACACCCCCGAATTCGCCGCCGGCGCCAACACGGTCAACGAGGTGTTCGGCGCCACGCGGAACCCCTGGAACATAAACCTCAGCCCCGCGGGCTCATCCGGCGGATCGGCCGCCGCGGTGGCGAGCGGCATGGTCCCGTTTGCCCATGGCACGGATTTCGGGGGCTCGCTGCGGGTGCCCGCGGCATTCTGCGGAATCGTCGGGCTGCGCACCACGCCGGGGCTTGTGCCCAATCACCCGATGCCCCTGCCCTTCGACCCCGGGCAGGTACACGGCCCCCTCGCGAGAACCGCTGAGGACGCCGCGTTGCTGCTCGACGGCATGGCCGGCTTCAGCCCCCTGTCACCCATCTCTGTCGCACCATCCTGGGCCAGTTGCCTGGCGGAGATGCGGACCCACGAGAATCCTTCCGGGCTGCGGATCGCTTATGCGCCCGAGATCGCGGGGATCGGCGTCGATCCCGAGGTGGCTTCGCTGTGTGACGCCGCGGTCGCCGAATTGCGCGGGACCGGGGCAACGGTCGACGAGATTTCACTCGACCTGTCCGCCGGCCGGGAGGCGTTCAAGATCCTGCGCGGCGAATGGATGGTGGGGCAGCAGCTCGAACGGCTCGAACATCTCGACCGGTTCGGCGCCAACCTCGCCGGGAATATCCGTCAGGGCCTGACGCTGGATGTCCGTGCCACCGCGGCGGCGGAACACACCCGTGCGGAAGTCTGGCACCGCGTCCGTGACTGCCTGTCACGCTACGACGTTGTCTTGACGCCCGCCGCGCCGGTGCTGCCCTTCCCGATAACACAGAATTATCCCGAGGAGATCGCCGGTATCCGGCTGGAGAATTATATCGACTGGGTCGCGCAGTGCTTCCTGATCACGCTGACGGGGTTTCCGGCCGGGTCGGCACCGGCCGGCCTGAGCGAGTCCGGACTTCCTGTCGGCCTGCAGATCATCGGCCCGCGCCTTGGCGAGCCCACCATCCTCGCGGTGGCGAAGTTGTTACAACAAATCCGCCCGGTGGGTTGGCCCCCGGCGGCGATCTAGTATCCTGTCGGCCCGCCGCCAGGCATCAGCAACGAACATGTAATTGGATATAAGGAATTAAAATGGCCATCGACGTCCGCAAGATCGAAATCAAGTCTGTCTCCGATGCCTCGGGCCTCGACGAATGGATCGCCTCGGGCGATGTTGCCGCCGACGAGATCGTCGCCGTGATCGGCAAGACCGAGGGCAATGGCGGGGTCAACGACTTCACCCGCATCCTGTCGGACCAGGCCTACCGCGCGGTGCTGATGAAGCATGGCTCGCGCACCGAGGCCGAGGTGAAGGAAATCCCCATGGTCTGGTCCGGCGGCTGCGACGGGGTGATCACCCCCCATGCCGTGGCCTTCGCGCGCAACGACGCCACCGGCCCCGATGACCAGGACCGGATCGTCATGGGGACGGCTATGAGCGCGGAGCTGTTCCCCGAGGATATCGGCCGGCTGGCGATGGTCGAGAAGGTCGCTGACGCCGTGCGCGGCGCCATGGCCGACGCCGGAATCACCGACCCGAAGGACGTGCATTACGTCCAGACCAAGACGCCGCTGCTCACCGTCGAGGGCGTCAAGGACGCCCATGCCCGCGGCGAAACCGTCGCCTGCGAGGTGCATGATTCCATGGGCGTCTCCAACGGCACCACGGCGCTGGGGATCGGCGTCGCGCTGGGCGAGATCGCCATGCCGAAGGCCGAGGAAATCTGCAAGAACCTCGACATCTATTCCGCCGTTTCGTCCTGTTCGTCGGGGGTCGAGCTCGACCGGGCCCAGATCGTGCTGTTTGGCAACAAGGCGGGTGCGGGCGGGCGCTACCGCATCGGCCATTCGGTAATGAAGGATGCGCTGGACATCGACGGCATCTACGACGCGATCCGCGATGCGGGCCTTGAACTGCCGGATCGGCCCCGGTCCGAAGATCTCGGTGGCAGGGTCGTCAACTGCTTCATGAAATGCGAGGCCGACCCGAGCGCGCGCCTGCGCGGCCGGCGTCAGATCATGCTGGACGATTCCGACGTCCATCATCATCGCCATTCCAAGGCCGCGGTCGGCGGCGTGGCGGCGCTGGCCATCGGCGATCCCGCCGTGTTCGTCTCGGTCGACGCCATGCACCAGGGCCCCCAGGGCGGTGGGCCGGTGATCGCCATCGTCGATATGGGCGAATAGCGACACGCCCCGGTACGCCGCGCATCCGGTAAAAAGCCACCATGAAGAACAAACGCGCGGTCATCGTCGGGGGTTCGGTCGGTGGCCTGTTTGCCGGCAACTTTCTGGTCCGCCGGGGCTGGGTCGTCGATATCCTCGAGATCGCGCCCGAGACCCTCGCCTCGCGGGGCCAGGGGATCGCGCGCCACGCGGAGCTGGAAGAGCTGCTCGATCTTCTCGACGTGCCGCGCGGCATGTCTGGCGGGATCGATGTCACCGGCCGCACGGCGTTCGACCGCAGCGGCGCGATTATCTCTCAATTCGCGCTCGACCAGCAGCTGTGTGCCTGGAACCAGGTCTATCTCAGCCTGTTCGAGAAGTTTCCGCGTGCCCGCTATCACGGCGGCCAGGTCTTCGCCGGTATAGAGACGGCGGGCGACATAACGATTGTCCGTACCACGGAAGGCCGGACGTTCGAGGCCGACGTGGTGATCGGTGCCGACGGCTTTCGTTCCGCAGTGCGCCAGATCGTGGCTCCCGCGGTGCAGCCGGAATATGCGGGCTATGTCGCCTGGCGCGGGACCAGCCAGGAATCGAAGCTGTCGGACCGGTTCCGTGCCGACATCTTCCCTCATTACGCGTTCCTGTTCATGCCCGGCAGCCAGTTGATCGGCTACCCCATCGACGGCGCGGACGGCTCCCAAACCCCCGGCGAACGCCGCTACACCTATCTCTGGTATCACCCGAC
>JAQCFD010000323.1 GCA_027618305.1 Pseudomonadota bacterium | reverse complement strand
AATATCCTCGACACTGCCGCTGCCTTCGGCATACGCGGCCGTCCGGGCCAGTTCGCCCAGCCGCTGGATGTCCTCGCCGAAGAACGGCTTGCCGGCCAAGGTCATCTTGAACCCGTTATAGTCTGCCGGGTTGTGGCTCCCGGTCACCATCAAACCCGAACCGGTTTCAAGATGGCGGATCGCGAATGACAGCATGGGGGTCGGCCCCATATTGATCCGCTTCACGGCGAGCCCGCAGGCCATGAGGCCCTGGAGAACGGCTTCAGCCAGTTTCGGCGATGTCAGGCGCCCGTCGAACCCCAATGCGACCTGATCGCCGCCATTCTCGACCACACAGGTGCCAAAACTGCGACCGACCGCATAGGCATCCTCCGGGGTCAAGGTTTCGCCAACAATCCCGCGAATATCATATTCACGCAGGATCGTGGGATCGAACGTATGGGCATCCGCCATGCGGCACCTCTAGCTGGCAGGGGTAACGTATGCGCGACCCACAGATGTGTAGTGGAAACCGGCGGCGGCCATTTCTTCCGGCCGATAGATATTCCTGAGGTCAACCATGACGGGCTGCTTCAGGAGTGACCCCATACGCCGGAAATCGAGCGCACGGAATTCATTCCACTCCGTCAGGATTGTCACCGCGTCGGCCCCGTCCATGGCGTCATAAGCATCCTTGCACCACACCGGTCCGTCCATCAGTTTGCGGGCCTCATCCATGCCCACGGGGTCGAAGACGCGAACCGTCGCGCCGGCCTCAATCAGGCGCGGCACGATGACCAGGCTCGGCGATTCCCGCATGTCATCCGTGTTTGGCTTGAACGTCAGCCCCAGCACGGCGATCGTCTTGCCATCGACGCTGCCATCACACGCGGCGATGATTTTGCGGGCCATCGCTTCCTTGCGCGCGGCGTTGACGGCGACAACCTGCTCGACGATCGTAACCGGTGCCCCGGCATCCTGTGCCGAACGCACCAGCGCTTCGGTATCCTTCGGAAAACATGACCCGCCATAACCCGGCCCCGCATGCAGGAACTTGCCGCCGATCCGGCCATCGAGGCCGATCCCCTTGGCCAGCTCCTGCACATCGGCACCGACCTTTTCGCACAAGTCCGCAAATTCGTTGATGAAGGTGATCTTGGTCGCCAGGAAAGTGTTGGCCGCATACTTGATCAGCTCGGCGGTCTCCAGGCTCGTCTGAATTATCGGCGTGTCGCGCAAAAACAGCGGGCGATAGAGACTTGCAACCACCTCACGGGCGCGCTTCGTGTCGGCGCCAATCACCACCCGGTCCGGACGCATGAAGTCCTCGATCGCGGAACCCTCACGCAGGAATTCAGGGTTCGACGCGATGTCGATATCGGCATCGGGGGCCGCCGCGCGGATACGCTTGAATACCTCGCGCCCTGTGCCGACCGGCACCGTCGACTTGGTCACGACGACCGTATAGCCGTCGGCGTGCCGGGCAATATCTTCAGCGGCCTGGAAAACATAACTCAGGTCGGCATGCCCGTCGCCACGACGCGACGGCGTACCCACAGCAATAAAGACCGCGTCGGCGCCGAAGACCGCTGCCGCGAGGTCGGTCGTAAAGCTCAGGCGGCCGCCCCGCCACATTGCGCGCGACCAGATCATCGAGCCTGGGCTCGTAGATCGGCATCTCGCCCGCCTCGAGCATCTTGATCTTTTCCGCATCGAGATCGACGCAGACCACATCCCACCCGAACTCCGAGAAACACGCCCCCGACACCAGGCCGACATATCCCGTCCCCACCATCGCAATCTTCATTCGGACATATCTCCCATGCGGGCCAGCATCTCTCGTGTTCCCGGTCCCAGATCATCGCGCACGAGGGCAAACGCCACATTCGCTTCTAGAAAACCGAGCTTGTCACCGCAGTCGAAACGTCGGCCTTCAAAGGCGAGGCCATGAAACGGTTGCCGCCCAATCAGCTTGGCCATCGCATCCGTCAGCTGAATTTCGCCACCCGCACCCGTTTCTCCTCGCTCAAGTTCCGCAAAGACCTCAGGCGTCAGAATGTAACGGCCGATCACCGCCAAGTTGGAGGGTGCCGTGCCCTGCGCCGGTTTCTCGACGAGCCCCTTCACGGGACGAACCCTTCCTTCGGCACCACCGGCATCAATGATGCCGTAGCGCGAGGTGTGTTCGTCGGGCACTTCCATTGCCGCGATAACATTTCCGCCGGCGGTCTCGAAAACATCGACCATTTGGCGCAGACATGGTGTCTCGGCCTGAATCAAATCGTCGGCCAGCAGCACGGCAAAGGGCTCATTGCCGACCAGGTGTCGTGCGCACCAGACCGCGTGGCCCAGGCCAAGCGGTTCCTGCTGTCGGACATAGGCGATGTTACCCGGCTGCAAGAGAGAGCTGTGGATCTCGGCCAGTTCCGCCGTCTTGCCCTTGTCCGCAAGCAACGCCTCAAGCTCGATACTGCGGTCGAAATGATCCTCGATCGCGCTTTTGCCCCGGCCCGTGACGAAGATGAACTGCTCGATACCCGCGGCACGGGCTTCATCGACGGCGTACTGAATGAGCGGCCTGTCGACCACCGGCAACATCTCTTTGGGCATGGCCTTGGTCGCAGGCAAAAACCTGGTTCCCATGCCACCGACGGGGAAAATCGCCTTGCGGACGCGATTGGTCATGAAAAAGGCCGGAAATCCGTTAGAGGAGCACCGACAGGCGCAGGCCCAACTTTTGCCATAGAGCTCGGATGCCCGCAAGCGTGCGTGGTTACCGCCCGAGCAACGTCTCCTTGGCCTGATTGACCTTCGCGGCCATCCAGTCGGACCCGCCCTGGTCCGGGTGCGCCCGCTTCATTTCGTTTCGATAGGCCGTTTCGATGTCGGATTCTGACGCGTTATCGGCCACGCCCAGAATCTCCCGGGCCTCCGCCTCGCTCATACCCGTCCGCGTCCAGGGACTGGCCCCGCCGCCCGAACGGCGCCCGGAATCACCCCCTGACGATCCGCCGGCACCGGCATCACC
>JAQCFD010000322.1 GCA_027618305.1 Pseudomonadota bacterium | reverse complement strand
CCCGCGCGCCCATCGCGAGTATGTTGCCGGATGCCTGCGAAGGCGGATATCCGTAAACGTCGATGCCGACGAATTTCACCCCGTTTATGACCGGTTCCGATTGCGTAAAAACGGGGAAATAGGGTTTCAGTAAATGTTGCACCATCTGATATATCAGTAGTATGTCAGGAAGAATAAACACGGAGTATCCCCGCCTTGGGCGTCAACCCGACCATCAGCCTGACCGAACAGGCCTATGCGCGGATCGAGGAATTGATCGTCACGCTGCAGCTTCCGCCCGGCGGTGCTGTGTCCGAAGGTGAGCTGTGCGCCCGGACGGATTTCGGCCGTACGCCGGTGCGCGAGGCCCTGCAGCAGTTGTCTCGCCAGGGCCTGATCAACATCTTGCCGCGCCGGGGCATGTTCGTGACCGAGATCAGCGCCGAGACCCAGCTGCAGCTGCTCGACCTGCGCCGCGAGGTGGAGCGGCTGATGGTCTCGCTGGCCGCGCGTCGCACCACCGAGGAAGAGCGCGACCGGTTCCGGACACTCGCCGCGGAGATGTACCGGGCCGCCGGTGCCGATGATGACGAGGCGTTCATGGCGCTCGACCGGGCGTTCAATGCCATGGTCGGCGCGGCCTGCCGCAACCCGTTCGCCCGGGCGTCCATGGAACAATGGAACCCCCTGGCGCGCCGCTTCTGGTTTCAGCATCACCGCAATGTGGGCGACCTGCCGCAGATGGCCGCCCTCCACGCCGCGGTGGCACGGGCGATCGGCATGGGCGATGCGGACGCCGCGGCGCGGGCATCGGACGCGCTGATCAATCATCTCGCGGGGTTTACCCGCGCCGCGCTTGATGCCGGGCGCTAGACGAATTCAAAGGAGAGAATGATGGCAAGCCAAACGACACAGGGCCGTAAACTTAAATACTGGGGCTGGGGCTATGAAGACGCCGGCCTTGACGCGGACCAGACGAAGGCCCTGCTGGCGACCTTCGCCGACGGGTTCGGCATCGAGCCGTCGCGTGACGGGGCGTTTCCCACCCTGGATGCTATCGAGCTCCCGAAATGCCGCCTCGACGCGCCGTCGAACCTCGACGGCATCTGCACGACGGACAAATTCGAGCGGGTCTATCACGCCTTCGGCCAGTCCCAGCCAGACTCGATCCGCACCTTCAACGGCGACTTCGACCACGCGCCCGACATCGTGGCCTTCCCCGAGACCGAGACCCACATCGCCGAGATCTACGAGTGGGCCGGGAAAACTGGCGCGGCCGTCATCCCCTGGGGCGCGGGCTCGTCGGTGGTCGGCGGGGTCACGTCCGACGTGGGTTCGAAGTATAACGGCGTGATCTCCGTCGACATGGGGCGCATGAACAGGGTGCTGGAGGTCGACGAGGTCTCACGCGCCGCGCGCATCCAGGGCGGCGCCCGCGGCCCCGAGCTCGAGGCCCAGCTCAAGCCCCACGGCCTGACCCTGCGCCATTTCCCCCAATCCTTCGAGCACTCGACCTTCGGCGGCTGGGTTGCCACCCGCTCGGGCGGCCATTTCGCCACGCTCTACACCCATATCGACGATCTGGTGGAGGCGACGACGACCGTCACCCCCGCCGGCGACATCACGAGCCGCCGCCTGCCGGGCTCCGGCGCGGGGCCGAGCCCCGATCGTTTCGTGGCGCTCGGCAGTGAGGGCGCGCTGGGCATCATCACCGAGGGCTGGGCGCGTTTGCAGGGCCGGCCGACCTTCAAGGCCACCGCGGGCTTCCGCTTCACCGACTTCTTTGACGCCGCGCGGGCCGTGCGCGCCGTCTCGCAGGCCGGGCTGTTCCCGGCCAACGTCCGCATCGTCGACGGCACGGAACTCAAGGTAAACGGCGCGGGCGACGGCACCTTCACCCTTATGGTCGTCTCCTTCGAGTCAGCGGACCACCCGGTGGATGCGTGGATGGCGCGGGCCGAGCAATGCTGCCTCGATCATGGTGCGGTGGTGGACGTGGAGTGGCGCGACAACCCCGACGCGCATCTGCAGGGGGCGGTCGGCGCGTGGCGGACGGCCTTCATCCGCATGCCGTATAACCGCGAGCAGCTCACGCCGCGCGGCATCATCTCCGACACCTTCGAGACGGCGATCACCTGGGACCGGTTCGAGGCGTTCTACGGCGCCATCAAGGACGCCACGCAGTCGGCCATAAGAGACGTGACCGGCCATGACGGCGCGGTGTCATGCCGCTTCTCCCACGCCTACCCGGACGGTCCGGCGCCCTATTTCGCGTTCCACGCGCCGGGCGACCCGGACGGCCGCGCGATGCTGGCCCAGTGGCAGGAGATCAAGACCCGCTGCTCCGACGCGCTGATCGCCAACGGCGGCACCATCACCCACCACCACGCCGTGGGGCGCGACCACCAGAAATGGTACGAACAGCAGCGCCCGGCGTTGTTCGGGGATGTGGTGGCCGACGCGAAGAAGCGGCTCGACCCGGCGGGGATGCTGAACCCGGGGGTTATTGTGGGAGAAAGTACATGACCAAACACATCGGAACCTGGGCGCTGGTCCGGGTCGAGGCCGTCGACGCTGACGGCGCGCCCGTCGTGCCGGCGCCGTTCGGCGGGGACAATTTCATCGGCCGGGTCGTGCTCACGGCCGACGGGCGCCTGTCGGCCGCCATCACCGATTCCCGGCCGGTTATCCCGGACGGCGAGACGCGCGGTTACTCCTGCTACACCGGCCCCTACACCTTCGACGGGAAGACCCTGATCACCAGGGTCGATGCCTGTTCCGACCCGGCGCGCATGGGCACCGAGCAGGTCCGCGACGTGACCTTCGAGGACGATTTGATGGTCCTGCGCCCGCCGCTGCAGCCCTACGGTGAGGCGCCGGCCGAGCAACGCACCCTGTGGTGGCGGAAGATCTCGGACGTTTGAGTCCAAGCTGCATCTTCATGCCCGGACCTGATCCGGGCCTCCAATCTAGAAGGCCCTCATCCTGAGCCTGTCGAAGGAGAGGGCGGCAACCTCATGCTTCGACAAGCTCAGCATGAGGATGCGGGAGATACGCGGGTCAAGCCCGCGTATGA
>JAQCFD010000019.1 GCA_027618305.1 Pseudomonadota bacterium | reverse complement strand
GCGTCGCACATCTGATCGAACATCGCCTCGTCGGTCTCACCGACGCGGGTCGGGAAGAACACGCCCGCAGAGTTCACCAGAATATCGATCTGCCCGAATTCTTCAATCACGTCGGCCACCAGCTTGTCGACCTGGGCGACATCGCCGACGTCGCAGGCGAATGGTTTGGCATTGCCGCTGCAGCGATCGACCGTTGCCTGCGCCCGATCCACGGATGAACTCGCCACCACGGCGACCCGGGCGCCCTCTTCGGCGAAACGCACGCATGTCTCGGCGCCGATCCCCGACGAACCGCCCGTAACCAGCACCACCTTGCCTTCAAACCGCATTAGATTTTCCTCACAACTCAAGCCGCCGCATACACGGCATCAATTAGGGGTCCAGCGAACGGACCGGTGTTCGCGATCGGCGCCATGCGGTTACCACAATAGCTGAAGCCGAGGCCCCGGTCCGGGTCGCCAAACCCGAGCGCGCCGCCGATGCCCGTGTGCCCGAAATTGTTCCGCCGGCCACCGAACGGAAACGCGTCGCACGACAGCATGAAACCGCAGCCGAACCGGAACGGCCGGTTGGTCATGCGGTCCATATCGTCCCAATGTTCGCGGATCGCGTCGGCGATCAGGTCTTTCGACAGAATTCGCTGGCCATCGATCATGCCGTCACCGGCCAGCCCGCTATAGAGCTTCGCAATCGCGCGCGCGTTCCCATGGCCATTGGCCGAGGCAAACGAATTGCGGACCCAGTTCTCGGAATTGAAATCCTCGTCGCGCGGCATCGGGTTCCATGCACGGGTGAGCGGTGATTCCGCCTCGCCCTTGATACCGTCGCGCGACGGCGTACCGGGTGTCTCCACGAAATCCGCGCGGCGCGCCGCCTCGGCGTCGTTCAGGCCGATGTGATAGTCGATGCCCAGCGGGTCGGCGATATCCTCGCGCCAGACGTCGCCCAGATCCCGGCCGGTGGCATGACGGATCAGTCCCCGAAGCAACGGGCCGTAGGTGAAAGAATGATACGCCCCGCCCGTGCCGGGCACCCATTCCGGGGTCGCGTCTTCGAGGGCGCGTTCGACCGAATGGCCATCCCAGAGCGAGCCCGCCGGCGCACCGTCGGCATAAATCACGCCCGACTGGTGAGAAATCAGCGTGCGGACGGTCATTGTCTCCTTGCCGTTCTTCGCAAAGGCCGGCCAGTACGCGCCCACTTTCTCTTCGAGGTCGATGACGCCGCCATCCACGAGCTTGAGCAGCGCGATGGCCGCGCAGGCCTTGGTCACCGACATCATGCAGGTGATGCTGTCGGCTTCCCATGGTTGGGTCCGCGCAGCGTCCCGGTAGCCGCCCCACAGGTCGACCACCGTCTCGCCATTGATGAAGACGGAAACACAGGCACCCAACTCATCACCGCAAACCGGATCGCCGTAGCTCATATTGGCGCGAAACGCCGCCTCGACGGCGGCAAACTTCGGATCGCAGTGACCGGCCACAGGCAAGTTGCTCATGTTGATGTCTCCGCACGCAGCGCCGCCGTTTCGTCGAGCGAAACCGCGCCGCTCTCCGACAGGACGACCCCATAGACATCGCGCGCCCGGTCCCGGCTGACAAAGCCTTCCGCCACCTGATACTGCACGCGTGCCGGGTCGCGCTCCGCGGGTGGCCCGAAGCCGCCACCGCCACAGGACCGCGAAACGATCATCTCACCCGCGTCCAGGTGGACCTGGCCGACCCGCGGCACCTCTTCCTCCGCACCGTTCGCGGTCAGCTTTTCCTGGCCCGCGTTGGCGCCCCCGAGCCCGCCATTGACCCCCTTGGGCCCGTTGATCGTGCCGTCGGAATTATAGATCAGCGACATGGTCCCGACCCGGGGGCCATAGATCGCGAAGCCCTGGGGTGCACCGCAGGTCCGGCCCGCGCCCTCCGTATCGGGGATGAAACCACGGGCGTGGACGTAGATCGGCAGGCGCAACTCGTCGAGCTCGACGGAATCCAGGAAACACATGCCCGCATTGCCGACATGACCAATCGTCCACCAGGCGTCGGCCAGAGCGCTGGCCGCGCCGTTCGTTCGGCCCAGGAACACCTGGTTGATATAGGGCTTGCCGGTCTCGGGATTGACACCAGAGACCACGGCCGCCGCGGGCGGGCTCGAGGCGCCGCATTCGGCCAAGCCTATCTGATCCGAGATCTTGGCCATCGAGGCCTGTACCGAGTTGGAGACACGGTCGGCGACATTCGTGGTCGCAGCCGAGCAGCTTGTCGGGTGCTTCGGGATGCCGACGACGCAATCTTCGCGCAAGTCCACATCGATCCGCCGAAATGCGCCGGCGTTCTTCGGCACGGAATGGTCGATCGAATTGAACACCCCGACCATCGCGGCGGTCCGCGAACAGGATTCCGACAGGTTGAGCCCGCACGGCATGGCATCGGGATTGTCGCGCAGGTCGACGCGCACGCGCGCGGCTTCCGGGTCGACGGTCACCGCCACCTTGATTTTGACCCCTTCCTCGGGCGTGCCCGGGATCGGATCATGGGTGCTCGAATGGGTCGCGGTGCCGGCCGGAATCTCGCGCAACGCCGACACCATCCGCGCCTCGGAATAATCGAAAAACTGTTCGGCGAAGGCATCGAGCCGATCCCAGCCGACATCCTCGCCCAGCGCCGTCAGTTCCCGCTCGCCAATCCGCGCCGCGCCGACCATGGCCAGATAGTCGCCCCACCACTGATCCGGCACCCGGATGCGCAGCTGGCACATGCGCACGATGTCGTCGATATTCTGGTAGTCGCGCTGGACCCGCACCGCCGGGAAGATCAGCGCGCCTTCCTCGTAAACATCGCGTGCGCGGGCGTGGTAGGTGGTCGGAATCGAGTTTCCGATGTCCGCCTGATGGGCCTTCGCGGCAAGCGTGAAACGGTGAACCCCGGCATCGTCGAGGACCGGCACCATGATCGTATGGTCCGCCGGGTGCGAACAACCGTGATAGGGCGAATTGTGCAGGAACGCGTCGCCGCGCTTGAGGTCCGGATGCACCTTACACATCCAGGCCGCCATGATGTCCGGGCCCGACAACACGTGGATCGGCAGGCTTTCGGTCGCGGTCAGCAGCTCATGATTCGCGGTGACGATACAGCAGGAGAAATCCCGCGCCATGTTGAGCACGCCGGAACGGCCGGTCCGCAACAGGGTGTTGGCCATCTTCTTGACGATGCCATCGAGACGGTTCGACAACAGCGCGAGCTGCACGCCGTCAAATGTGTCCATATCGGTGGCGTCGGCGGCCGAACCCATCAGGCGGTCATTTCCGTTCGCAGTTTTGTTGTCGCCGCGACATCCACGCCGCCCGCCACGTCCAGGACGACGCCGTAAACACTGCGCGCGCGTTCGATCGAGACATAGTCCTCGATAACATCGCGCGCGACCATCTCTGGATCGCGTTCGGTCGGGTTACCGTAACCGCCACCGCCGCAGGACTGGGAGCTGATCAACTCACCGGCGACGAGGGTGACCACCGCACAGTTCGGCAGGTCCTCGCGTTCGTTGTTGCGGGTGATCTTGTACTGGCCGGAGACCGAGCCGCCGAGACCACCGCGCACGCCCTTCGGGCCATTGATCCCGCCATCGCTGACATAGGCGACATCGAGATTCCCGACGCGCGGCCCGAACTCGGTATAGGCGGAACGGGCACCGCAATATTTTCCTGCCCCTTCCGTGTTCGGCGCAAAGGTGCGCGTCTTGACGAAGATCGGCTGGCGCAGCTCATCGAGCTCGATCGAATCCCGATAGCAAAGCCCGCCATTCCCGACATGGCAGATCGACTGCCAACAATCGGCGTCCGGCGCGCCCGCGCCCCCGGTCAGGCCGAGGAACACCTGGTTCACGAAGGGCCGCCCGGTATCCTCGTTTATGCCGGACACAACACCCACGGCGGGCGGAATGATGGCACCGCATTCCGCGAGCCCGAAACCATCGGCAATTTCTGCGATCGCGGCCTGGGTCGGGTTGGCGACCCGGTCGGCGATATTGGTCGTGGCGGCCGAACAGGATGTCGGATGCTTGGGAATTCCGCAGACGGAATCTTCGCGCAGCAAGACCTTGATGCGCCGGAACGAGCCCGCATTCTTCGGCACGGAATGGTCGATCGAATTGAACACGCCGACCATCGCCGCGGTCCGCGCGCAGGCCTCCGACAGGTTCAGCCCGCAGGGCTGGGCGTCGGGGTTGTCCATCAGGTCGACGGTCACCTCGCCGCCGTCGGGATCGATCGTCACCGTGCTGGTGATCATGATCCCCTCTTCCGGCGTTCCGGGGATCGCATCATGGGTCGAGGTGCGGGTGGCCGACCCGGCCGGCAACTGACGGATCGCGCCGACCATGCGTTCCTCGGAATAGTCGAACCATTGCTCGTTGAAGGCCTCGAGCGTGTCCCAGCCGACTTCGCGGCCGAGCGCGAGCAGCTCCCGCTCGCCAATCCGGGCGGCGCCGATCATCGCCAGATAATCGCCCCACCACTGATCCGGCACACGAATTCGCATCTGGCACATCCGCACGATGTCCATATTGTGTTCGTAATTCTCCTGCACCTTGACGGCAGGAAAGATCAGCGCGCCTTCCTCATAAACGTCGCGCGCCGTGCCGTGATAGGTCGTCGGAATCGAATTTCCGATGTCGGCCTGATGGGCCTTTGCGGCCATGGTGTAGCGATGAACACCATCGTCATCCATGACGGGAACGAGGATCGTGTGATCTGCCGGATGGGAACAGCCGTGATAGGGCGAGTTGTGCAGGAACGCGTCGCCACGTTTCAGATCGGGGTGATATTCCTTCATCGTGGCGGCCATCATATCCGGGCCCGACAGGACATGGATTGGCAAGCTCTCGGCCACGGCCGCCAGCTGGTCGTCGGCGGTCAGGATACAGCATGAGAAATCACGTGCGATGTTGAGGACGCCCGACCGGCCTGTGCGCATCAGAGTATTGCCCATCTTGCGCGAAATACCCTCGAGCCGATTGGACAGGAGTGCGAGTTTTACGCCGTCGATTTTGTCAGCCATCTGTCCCTCCTCCTATGCCGCAGCCGGGGCGACGCCCGGCACGATGGACACACTGCCCGACGCGCGCCGTTCCGCCGTGGCCCCCGGGTCCACCACCACCGTGGTGAAAGGTGATTCGATGATCGCCGGCCCCGGCAAAATCTCGCCGGTCTTCATGGCCTCGAACCGGCGCACCGTGGCGTCCACATATCCGGTTTCCGCGAAATACACCTTGCGGGTGCCGTCGACCGAAACGTCGGCTTCCGCGGGCGCCAGAGAACCGCTTTCGGATTCCTTCAGCTGGCATTTGACCGACGCGGTCCAGCCGACCACCTCGATGCCGGATTCGGGATCATTGATCGCGAAGATGTCCTCATGGACCTTGTGGAATTCCTCAACGAGCGCGGCCACATCCGCATCGCCCTCGAAGCGGCGTGCCGCGAGCGGCACCTCGATCTCCCAAACCTGATCGGGATAACGGGCCTCGGCGAAAAACTCGATTGTCTGGCTGATCGATCCCGCACCGGGGCCGTCGATGAATGCGTTACAGCGCGCCTCGAGACCGTCGAGGATATTGTTGACTCCCGCCGCGTTGAAATTCTCCGATGTCGCAAAGAATGTCCGTGTGTATTGCGAATGCAGGTCGGACATCATGGCACCGGCGGCGCTCAGTGCCGCGCCGACTTCCGGGATGACCACGCGTTCGCTGCCGAGACGCCGGCCAATGGCCGTCGAGTTCAGCCCGGCTGCACCGCCGCCGCCGATCAGGATCGCGTCGCGCGGATCGATGCCCTGGTTGACGGTGATATCGACAATCGCCTGAACCATGTTCTCGGTCGCGATCGAGATAACGGCCGCAGCCGCATCCTCAAGACCGATCCCCAGGGGATCGGCGACGTCGCGCTTGATCGCGCCACGCGCGGCCTCGATATCCAGAGACATTGACCCGCCCAGGAAGAACGCCGGATCGAGATACCCAAGCACGAGTGACGCATCGGTCACGGTCGGCTTGTCGCCTCCCTGCCCGTAGCAGGACGGACCGGGCACGGCACCCGCACTCTGCGGGCCCACATGCAGCATGCCGCCATCATCGACCCAGGCGATGGAGCCGCCGCCGGCACCGATCGATTTTACATCGACGGACGGGAACCCGGTCATGTGCCCGCGGTAAGGCTGGCCAATCCAGGTTTCGCGCGTCCAGGGAATTCGACCGCGCCGCACGAGACTGACGTCGTAGGTCGTGCCGCCGGTATCAGCGATCACCGCCGTGTCCGAACCTTCATCCTCACGCGCGAAATAGCGCCCCGACACCGGCGCCATCGACGGCCCGGAATTGATCAGGTGGATCGGATGCTCGGCAACATCGGCGGCGTCCATCATGCCGCCCTGAGAGGTGACGATCAGCACACGGCCGCCGAACCCCGCATCCGACAGACGGCCGGTCAGATTGTGCATATACGCACTCATCAGCGGCTTCAGCGACGCGTCGATCGCCGCCGAGGAGGCCCGCCGATACTCGCGCAGCGACGGATTGAGCACATGCGACAGAGTGTAAGGCACGCCTGGCAAATGCTGATCGATCAACGCACCCACCCGGTCTTCATGGTCGGAATTGATGATCGACCACAGCAGGCACACGGCAATCGCCTCGACCTCCTTCGCCTTGAGATCCTTGAGGATCTCCACCACCCGGCCCTCATCCAACGGGGTCATCTCGGATGCATCCGACAGAATCCGGCCCGGCACCTCATAGGACAGAGCGCGCGGCAGATAAGGCTGCGGATAGGGCACCGTGAAGTTGAATGGCTCCATGCGCCCGCCCTCGCGGAACACGAGGATGTCGCGATGACCCTCGGTGGTCAAAAATGCCGTTTTGGCCGTATTCCCGGTTACGATCGCGTTGATCGCGTGGGTCGTGCCGTGAATGAACATGTCACCCTTGGCGAGGAATGCGTCCAGTTCGAGTCCGAAGTCTTCGGCCGCAAGCGAGAGACTGTCGAGAACACCTTTGATCGGATCGCTTGGTGTGGTGGAGGCCTTATACATATGGAGGCCGTTGTCATCGTCCTCAACAATCAGGTCGGTAAATGTTCCGCCCGTATCGACAGCAAACCGCATCGTAGCCCTCTTCCCCGCGGTGCCTTTGTGTTCATGCGTGCGCGTCCGGCACCGAAGGACGCCCGCAGCAGGATGTCAGATTAACAGGCGGTTTGCAGCCCAACCAAGTTTAATTAATGGCCATTAAGTAACTATACTGGTTGCCCAACGGAGGTGGCCGTATGGCCCAGGCGCGAAAACGCACACGCAGTGCCAGCGAGACCAAGGCCTTGATCATTCACGAGGCGGCCATGCTGTTCGCAACGCGCGGATATGAGCGCACCAGCCTGGAGGCGATTGCCAGCACCATCGGGATCAGCGCGCCGGCGATCTATTATCATTTTAATTCCAAGGACGAGATTCTCTTTGCGACGCTGGAGAATACGCTCGCCCAGCTCAACCTGATGTCGGCTGAGGGGGTCGCGGCGGCCGGCCTGTCACCCGCCGCGCAATTGCGCGGCTTCGTGCGCGCGCATGTCCGGCATGACGTGGGCAATGCCGACATCATGCCGATGCTCAATGCGGGGCTGTATAACGTCGACCAACTGATCGGCGGGCTTCCCACAGCGCGGCGGCGCAAGCTCGTACAGATGCAACGCAGCTTTCTCGACAGGCTCCGTGACATACTCAACACGGGCAAAACCGAAGGTGTATTCACCTTCGAGAACGTCACCACCACCGCATTCGCCATCATCGGAATCGTCGATTTCGCCGTTTACTGGTTCCGCACCGAAGGCGCATTAACCGTCGAGGATCTGGCCGACCAGTATGGCGACCTGGCAGCCCGCATGGCGGGCGCGCCTGACGCCCAGGCGTCGATGAAATCCCGGACGCCCAGGCGTCGATGAAATCCCGGACGCCCAGGCGTCGATGAAATTCGTATCGCCTAAGCGTCGATAAATTCGAGGACGGCTTTGACGAACGCATCCTTAGCCTGGATTTGCGGGCAATGGCCGCAATCGGGAATCTCGACCAGCGACGCCCCCGGAATGCCCTGGTGCAACGCATAGGACATGGCGGGTGGCGTCGTGGCGTCATCCAGGCCGATCATCACCATTGTCTGGTTGGTAATGCCGCCGATCTCATCGGCCATCTCCACTTGCGCCAATGCGCGCGCCGTCGCGGCGAAGGCTGCCGGGTTGGCGGCTGCAAGAGCGGCCTTGCGCTCGGCGATCACATCGGGATTGGAGTCGATATAGGGTTGCGGGAACATGCGCAGGATCGCCGCGTCGAGGACGGCGTCCATGCCGTCGGCCTCGACCTTCTTGGCGAGAATGTGCAGCGGCTTCTTCCCAGCCTCCGGAAACCCCGGCCCGGTGTCGGCGAGGATCAGTTTGCCAAAGCGGTCGCCGTGATGGATGCCAAGCGCCACGCACATGAAACCGCCCGCCCCGTTTCCAAGCACGGATGTGTCCTTCGGAAGACCGGCCGCATCCATGATGCCGGCCAGAAAGTCTGCGAATTCGCGCACGTCCGGGCTGGGACTGGCCAGCGGCGGTGTGGCGCCATAACCCGGCAAATTCGGCACTGTGACCCGGTGACCAGCCGCAAGCTCCGGCAGTGCCCTGTCGAACGCGGTGCGTTCGGCGAGCAGTGAATGTACCAACAAGAGGTCGGGGCCTTCCCCGACCTGAATAACATCCGCGTTCGCGACGTCCAGTTGACGTACGTCCATGAACCTTCCCCCAAATTACTTGATTGTTGCTTTGTCGATCAGCAATCCAAATTCAAGATTGCCTCGGCCATTGAGGCCCCGTCTTCCTGGCCGACCGGAGGCGGGCCGAGCCAGACCATGAGGATGTCGGCATCCTTGCCGTCCAACGCGACCAGCGTGTGAGACATCGTCGAGTCGAGATAGGCGCTGTCGCCCTTGTCCAGGCGTACCGGGCTGTAATGCTCGGTGTGCACTTCGATGGCACCGTTCAGGACAAAGAAGAATTCTTCGCCGGAATGACTGACCATACCGTCAAGAGGCTTGGGGTCGTTGGCCTTGACCCGTTCGATCAGCGGCGTCATGCGCTTGCGCCGCAGGTCCGAGCACAACGCGTACATATCGTATTTCGGCGTCGAGCGGAAAACGACGTCCGACGTTCGGCTGACGGTCATGCGCGCCGAGACACTGCCCTCGTCTTCCCTGAGCGTCACCAGGTCGCCGAGCGAAATCTGCAGCCCCTCGGCCAGGCGCATCAGATTCACGAATGTCGGCGAGACCTGATCATTTTCTATTTTCGACAGGGCGGAAATGGACAGGCCCGTCGCTTCCGAGACCCCGGCCAGGGTGTTCCCCTGCGCCTTACGAAGTGCCCGCACCTTGGACCCAAGCGTCGGCCCGTTGATCGGCCCATGTTCGGTCCGCAAATCGTCCATGCAACTCCTCCCGACTGTACGTTCGTTTCTCTATCAGCGCGACTCGTTGCGCCACAACTGTCGCGACGTCACAACTGTTGGGCGTCGAAATATCGTCAAGTTACGCGCCCGGGCGAATCGCGATCGCCATCCGGAAACGCACAGCCCGGCTTAAACCCCAGTCTCAGAGGGTATTTTCGTACTTTAAGAAAACTTTTCCTATAGTACAAAAGTGTTGTAACGTTTTGGACAGGCCGTCGCACATGAGCGGCCAATTAATACTTGCCTACGGCATTCAAAATTCAATCGGCAGGAACTGGGAGGAAGTAAATTATGAAAATCGGTAAACCAGAACTGACGCGTCGTGACGCGCTTAAGACCGGCGCGGCCGCTGCGGCTGTTGGCGCCGCCAGCACCGGGATGGCCGGCAAGGCCTTCGCAGGTGCGGAAGAAGACGCCGTCATCGCGGCAGCCAAGAAAGCCGTTCCCGGCGGTCAGGATGTCACCGGCATCATCTGGTCGAACTATCAGGTGGCCCTTTCCGGCCCGACACAGGAATTCGGCAAGGCGACCGGGATTGATCTGAAGAAGATCCAGGACATCTCGACGTTTGAAATTCCGCAGCGTGCGATGGCTGAGGCACTTTCGAAGTCGCCTGAGTTCGACTTGTTCCATGTCGATTCCAACATGATCCCGTCGCTGGCTTCTGCCGGCCTTCTGGAGCCGCTGGACCAGTATCTCGATGCCGCCGGCGTCAAGATCAACGCGGTTGGCAACTTCGGCAAATTCCTGACCTACAAGGGCAAGACCTACGGGGTCACAACGGACGGCAACGTGCATGTCCAGTTCATCCGCAAGGACCTGTTCGAGAATCCGGACGAGCGGAAGGCCTTCGCAGACAAACACGGCCGCGAGATGACATGGCCGGAGACGTGGGAAGAAGAGCTTGAGCTCATGAACTTCTTCACCCGCCCGGATGACAATCTCTGGGGCTCCGCCAACCTGCGTGACCGTGGGTCATCCCTGGCGTGGTGGTACATGTACCTCTACAGCGCCGGCGGGTTCCCGTTCACGGACGATATGGAGCCGAACATCGACAACGACGCCGGCGAGTACGCCGTGCAGACGTTCCTCAACGTCAAGTCCGCGTCGCATCCCGAAGCGGCCGGTTGGGGCACCCCGCAGATGATCCCGCGGATCATCAACGGCAACGCCTTCTCCTGTCAGTATTGGGACGGCATCATTGCGCTGGCCGAGAACCCCGACAAGTCGAAGACCGCCGGTAAGTGGTCCTACGGTCCGGTTCCGGGATCGAAGTTCAGCGGCAAGCTGATCAAGCGTTCGATCTCGACGCCGAATGTCAGCATGCTTGTTAATCGTCACAGCCCGCGCAAGGTCGCTGCTGCCTACCTCGCCGCCTACCTGGCAACGTCTGAGAACAGCGCGCGGATCGTTGGCGATCCGGTGAACACGTTCCATGATCCGTGGCACGTCGATCACTTCAAGTCCGGTTCGCTTCCTGAAAAGACCTACACCACTGCGGGTATGGCCGCGATCAAGGAGAATCTTGAGATCGTGACCCCGCCGATCTTCATGACCGGCCTTCTCGAGTTCGAGACCGAACTCAAGCGGAACATCTCTGAAGCCTATGCCGGCGACAAGACGGCCAAGCAGGTCAACAAAGACACGACCGATGCCTGGGCCCGTTCGATCCGCCGCATTGGCAAGCGTCGTCTCAAGGAAGAGCTCGCAACCTACAAGTCGCTCTTTCCGTCTGTCGACGTTCCGTCCTAATCGACGGCAGGCCCCACGCCTGTTTTCCTCGTGACCAAGCCCCGGGGTGGTTCATCCACCCCGGGGCCGTCGAGGTATTCATAATATGACTGCTGAAACCACCCACAACGCTACACCTGCGCGCGGCACCCAACGGGAACGCACGCGTGCACAGGGCATCCGCCGGTTCAAATGGGCCGTGCTGACGCCGTTCCTGGCATTGATGCTGTTCATCCTGATGCCGGCGTTCCTGCTGCAGGGCTATTTCTCCTTCTTCGCCTTCTCGATCTTCGATGCCGGCGACAATTTGGGCTTCTCGTCCTATTTCCAGGCATCGGAATGGGTTGGCCTCGACCTTTGGGCAAACGCCCTCAGCGACGCCAAATTCGGCTTTGCGATTATCCGCTCCCTGCTCTTCGCCACGGGCGTGACCGTCGGCTGTTTCATCATCGGATTTGCGCTAGCGCTGCTGATGTATCGCCCGTTCCGCGGACAAGGCGTCTATTACATCTTCTTCATTCTGCCGATGCTGACCGTGCCGATCGTGATTGCCTATACGGGCGAGATGATCCTGTACCAGAACGGCCCCCTGAACGACATTCTCAGCATCCTCACGCAGACGCGGGTCGAGGCGCAGTTCCTGTACAAACAGGAAGTGGCGCTCACCACGATCGCGTTCCTCGAGATCTGGAACTGGACCCCGTTCAGCTTCATCATCATGATGGCCGGTCTCGCCTCCCTGCCCAAGGAACCGCAGGAAGCCGCGCAAATTCTCGGTGCCAACAAGTGGCGCATTTTCTGGGAAGTGCAGGTTCCCCTGCTCCGCCCGGTGATCCTGCTGGCGCTGATCCTCCGGTTCCTGGAATCCATGGCCGAATTCCCCAAGACCTGGGGCCTGCTCCAGGGCGGCCCCGGATCTGCGACCGAGACCGTTCCGGTCTACATCTTCATCAACGCCTGGCAGTTCTTCGATATCTCCTACGGCGCCGTGCTGTCCTATCTCATCCTGTTCATGATGGCCGCCATTGTGATGTCGGCGATCTGGCTGTTGCGCCGTGAGAAAAAGAGCCTCGACGCCATGTATGATTCGAAGCCTCAGGAAGGTTGAGGAACGCCCCATGTCCATGACGAAATCACAACGGCGCCACGCATTCTCCGCGTTCCGTTACCTGGTCCTCACGGTCTGGCTCGCGATCGTGGCCTTCCCGATCTTCTGGATGGTCTCGACCTCGTTCAAGCCGGACCGGGAATGGTTCGCCTGGCCGCCGGTCTATATTTCCGAGAACGCAACCCTGCAGAACTATCTCGTGGTCTGGGCCGATGTCAGCGAGTACGCCGTCGACGAGACGGGCAACCTCGAGACCGTCGCCCAGTCGTTGCAGCGCCCCTGGGTGGCGCTCCGCAACAGCGCCCTCATATCGGTCATCTCCACGACCCTCACGGTGCTGTTCGGCGCCGTCCTCGCGTACGGGGTTTCGAGATACGGGATATTATCCGAAGGGCGAATGTTCCAATTACTCATGCTCCGCATGGTGCCTCCTATAGTGCTCATCGCGCCGATATCGATCTGGTACAGCGCGCTGGGACTCCTGGACACCATCACGGGACTTGTCATGTTGTACTTCCTGACCACGCTCCCCTACGCGGTGTGGATGGCGAAGAGCTTCATCGACGAAGTGCCGCGTGAAATGGAGCAGGCGGCCGAAATCCTCGGTGCCAGCCGCATGCGCACAATCTGGGAGGTGGTCCTACCGCTGGTCCGGTCTGGCCTGGTGGCGACCTTCCTGTTCATCCTGATTTTGACCTGGAGCGAGTATCTGCTGGCCCTGCTCCTTTCGAAGACCGCGGTGGTAACGCTGCCGGTCGAATTGTCGAAGTATCAAGGCTCGACAGAAGGCCGCGTCTACGGACGCCAGGCGGCCCTGTCCGTCGGTATCACTCTGCCACTCATCGTGGTGGGTCTCATAATCCGCAAGCATCTTGCCCGCGGATTCAGTTTTGGAATGGTAAGGAGGTAGCGAGCTATGTCACGTATTGAACTCGTCAACCTACGCAAGGAATACGGCAGCGTCGTTGCCGTAAGTAGCATGGACCTGACAATCGAGGACGGTGAGTTCATCGTTTTCGTCGGGCCCTCGGGCTGTGGCAAGACGACCACATTGCGTATGATTGCAGGCTTCGAGGACCCGACCGCCGGGGAAATTCGGATTAACGGCGAAGTGGTCAACGAAAAGGAACCGGGCGACCGGGATCTGGGCATGGTGTTCCAGAGCCACGCCCTGTTCCCCCACAAGAATGTGGCCGACAACATCGCCTTCGGCCTGCGGATGAAGAAGGTCCCGCAGGACGAGCAGGCCCGCAAGGTCCAGGAAGTCTCGGAACTCGTCCGGATCACCCACCTGCTCGGCAAGATGCCGGCGCAGTGTTCGGGCGGTGAGTCCCAGCGCATCGCGCTGGCCCGCACCCTGGTGACCGAACCGTCGAACTTCCTGCTCGATGAACCGCTGTCCAGCCTTGACGCCAAGTTGCGCCGCGAACTGCGCGCCGAATGTGACCGACTGCATGACGAATTGCAGAAGACCTTCGTCTACGTCACCCACGATCAGGAAGAGGCGATGACGCTTGCCGACCGGATCGTGGTGATGAACCAGGGCGAGATCGTGCAGATGGGCTCGCCCATGGAGATCTACAGCAATCCGGTCTCCTATTTCGTCGCCGACTTCTTCGGCAACCCGGCCATGAACCTGGTCGAGGGTGAATTCGTGGCCGGTGCGAACGGCCTTGAGTTCCACTGCTCGCAGTTCAAAATCCCCCTGCCCGAGAAGTTCAAGGGTGCAACACCGGGCAAAGGCACGTTGGGTATTCGTCCGGAGAATGTGACCATCGGTGCGAGCGGCGGCGGTGCATCCATCAGCAGCGAGATCGAACTGGTCGAGCCGCTGGGCAAAGACACCCTGCTTTACTTCGGGACCGAGGCGGACCGGCCTTTCGTCGCCGTCATCGAAGGCACCCAGGTGGTGCAGCGTCACGCGAATGTCGATGTCGGGTTCCCCGACGATGCCATCTTCCTGTTCGCCGCAAACGGCGACCGCATTCGCTGACGGGCTTCGATACGTCTGTAAATTCCTAAAACGCCGCGCGCCGTCATGGTTCGCGGCGTTTTTATTGAGGAGACCCCATCATGCCGATCGTCAATACCGGCCGTTTCGACATCAACTATATCGAGGAAGGTGACGGCGACCCCGTGATCCTGATTCACGGGCTGGCCGGCGATCACACCGCCTGGCTGCCGCAGGTCGCGGCCCTCAAGGACAAATACCGGGTCATCGCCTTCGACAATCCCGGTTCGGGTGACAGCTCGCTGGTCACCGAGCCGACCGGCACGGCGGATCTCGCCGACGCGACCCTGGGATTGATGGACCAGCTTGGAATCGATTCAGCACAGATTATCGGCCGCTCCATGGGCGGTGCCGTGGCCCAGCATATGGCCCTCAAGGCCCCCGAACGGTTGAAATCCATGGCGCTGGCCGCCTCGTTCGCCCGCCTCGACCCGCTGGGCGCGCAGGTCATCCGAAACCTGCAGCAATTGCTGGAATGGCGCCCGAGCTGGGCCGAATGGGCGCCCCACGCGGTCTATCTGTTCGTCGCCCCGGCCTTCTTCAATGCCAACCCCGAACTGATCGCCAAGATCACGGCCCTGGTCAGCGGCGAGGATCGCGACATGGTCTCCTACGATCACCTCGCCACCGCCTGCCTGGAACATGAGGCGCTCGATCGCCTGTCGGAGATTCAGACACCGACTCTGGTGATGGGCGGGCGCTATGACCCAATCTGCTCGATGACCGCCCAGAACTGGATGCTGGACAAGCTGCCGAACGCCGAATTCATGCTGTTCGAGGAATCGAGCCATTTCTTCCTGATGGAAGAAGCCGCGAAAGCCATGGCCTCCATCGAAGGCTGGCTGGCGAAAAACGCTGCCTAATCACGACTAGAGGATTTCAACCATGCCCATCGTCAACTGCGGCCGCTTCGATGTGAACTATATCGAGGACGGCGACGGCTTCCCCATCGTCCTGATCCACGGTCTGGCCGGCGACCATACCGCCTGGCTGCCGCAGATCGCGGCCTTCAAGGACACATACCGGGTCATCGCGATGGACAATCCCGGCTCGGGCGAAAGCTCACCGGTCGACGCGCCGGTCACGACCGAGGAGCTGGCCGACACGATGATCGCGCTGATGGACAATCTCGGGGTCGACAAGGCCCATGTCGTCGGGCGCTCCCTGGGCGGCCTGATCGGCCAGCATATGGCGTTGCGCGCACCCGAGCGCATTCAGTCGATGACCCTCGCCGCCTCCACACCGGCCGTGGACCGGATCGGCAAGCGTATCCTGGAGAATATGCGTGAGGTCCTGGAGTGGCGCGACAACTGGGTCGACTGGGCCCGCCATTCCGCCCATGTGTTCGTGTCCCCCGCCTTCTACAACGACAATCCCGAGGCCATCGCGCGCATTGAAGCGCTTGTCGGCAACGAGGCCCGCAGCAAGATATCCTATGTGAATCTCAATCATGCGGCTCTGACCCACGACACGAGCGACAGGCTGGGGGATATCGCCTGCCCGACCCTGATCATGGGCGGCCGCCAGGATCCGATCTGTTCGATGCAGGGCACGGACGAATTGTCCGCCGGCATCGCCAACAGCGAGACCGTCATCTTCGAGAAATCGAGCCATTTCTTCCTGATGGAAGAAGCGGAGAAATCAATGCAGACCCTGACCGACTGGTTCGCCAAGCAAACGCCCTGAGGAATTACAGCCGCGGTGCGTCCTGCACCGGGTAGCGGGCATATTGTTCGACCCAGTCGAAGCCGACATATTCGACATAGGCATCCATCAGCCGCTTGGTGACCGGCCCCGGCACCGAGCCATCACCGAAGACGCGGCCGCTGACGCTGCGGCACGGGCAGATACAGAAACTTGTCGACGAAATGAACGCCTCGTCCGCGTTGTAGGCATCGTAGAGGTCGAAGTCCTTTTCCGCGCAGGGAATACCCAGCTTTACTGCCAGCTCCAGCACGGTCTGCCGACTGATCCCCGGCAACACATAACGTTCCTGGGGCGTGTAGAGATGTCCTTCCGAGACGAAGAACACATTGCTGCCCCGACCTTCGGCGACGTTGCCGTTATGGTCGAGCATCAGCGCATAGGCCTCGGGGTTCTGCGCCGAAACCTCTTCGTCCGCCATGATCAGGTTCAGATAGTTGTGGGTCTTGGCCCGCGGGCTCAGCATGTCCGGCGCGGTGCGGCGGACCGATGACACGATCATGTCGATCCCGTCGCGATAGACCTTGGCGCGGGTGGAAAGCGGCAGCGGCAGACATTCAACGATCACCGTCGGCCCCACATAGTCCGGCCAGGCGGATCGCTCGTTCGGATCAACGATCCCGCGGGTGATCCGCTGGGAGACCCAGAGGTCTTCGTCGGCAGCGATCGTCGGCAAGTTCCGGCGGACCACTTCCTCCGTCACCACAGCCATCTCGTCCAGCGACATCCCGGGATCGATCCCGATGTATCGCAGGGAGCGGTACAGTCGCTCCAGATGCTCCTGTAGTTTAAATATCTCGTGGCCGAAAGTACGTGTGGTATCGAACACCGCGTCGCCATACTTCACGCCGCGATCGCGGAACGGAATCCGTGCCTCATTCTCGGGAATAAAGTCACCATTCAGGTAGACAGTGCGCTGGTTCGGTATCGACAAGGTGTTTCCCCCAAAAAAATCCGCTTATTCGGCCATTGCCGCGCTTTGAGTGTCGCACGACCGGCCTGTTCGTTTCATAATATCCCGAATAGGCGCGTACAGGCAGGGGAGAAGCAAAATGACGAAATATGGTGTCGGTCAACCGGTGCGACGCACCGAGGATCCCAGACTTCTGACAGGCCGCGGCAAATTCAACGACGACCTGCCGCGCGACGGTGAGGCCATGAGCTTCGTCCTCCGTTCGCCCCACGCCCATGCCGATATCCGGTCCATCGACACCCGCGCCGCGAAGGCCATGCCCGGTGTCCTGGCCGTCCTGACCGGCCAGGATCTCGAAGACGACGGGATCGGCGTTTTCCCCGGACCGCCGCCATTTTTTGCGGCGCTGACCAAGCCCGATGGTTCTCCCCTCATCTATCCGCCTCAGCACGCACTGACATCGGACCGCGCGCGCTATGTCGGCGACCCGGTCGCGTTCGTCGTCGCCGAGACACTCGATCAGGCCCGCGATGCCGCCGAGGCGATCGAGGTGGACTATGCCCCGATCGACTCCGTTGTCGAGACGGACAAGGCCATGGACGACGGTATGGTCCAGCTTTGGGACGATGTGCCCAATAATTTCCTGTTCCAGGCCCAGATCGGCGATACAGCCGCCACGCAAAGAGCCTTTGATGTAGCGGCTCATATTTCGTCGGTTCGCCTGGTCAACCAGCGGATCGTCCAGAATTCCATGGAAGTACGCGGCGCCATCGGTAGCTATGACCCGGCCGACGAGCGCTACACCATCTACACCTCGAACCAGAACCGGCATTTGTTGCGGACCTGGCTCGCCGGCGCCTTTTTCAAATGCGAGCCGGAAAAAATTCGTGTCATGGTCGACGATGTCGGCGGCGGGTTCGGCATGAAGACCCACCCCTATCCCGAACAAGTTCTGGTACTGGTCGCCGCCAAGCGCCTCGGGCGGACCGTGCGCTGGATCAGTGACCGGACCGAGGCATTCCTGAGCGATCTGCACGGCCGCGACCATGTGTCCGACTGTGAACTGGCCTTGGACAAGGACGGCAAGTTCCTCGCCGTCCGCGTGAAAACCATCGCCAATATCGGCGCCTATTCCTGCTCCGCGGGCGTTTCAGTCCCCACGCAGATCGGCCCGAAAATTCTGACCAGCGTCTACGATGTTCCCCTCGCCGACGTCGAGGTGAAGTGCGTCGTCACAAACACCGCACCCGTCGGGCCCTATCGCGGCGCGGGCCGTCCCGAGGCCATCTATGTGATGGAGCGGTTGGTGGATGTCGCCGCCCACGATCTGGGCATCGATCCCGTAGAAATGCGTCGGCGAAATCTGATCGGCAAGGATCGCTTCCCCTACACCAACGCCGTCGGTACGACCTATGACAGCGGCGCATTCGAAGACAATATGGACCTTGTCGCGAAGTTGGCCGATTGGAGCACCCACGAGGAACGCCGGGCCGAAGCCCGCAAGCGGGGCAAGCTCAGCGGCATCGCGATCAGCCAGTATCTCGAAACGACCGCCGGCAATCCGACGGAAACCGCCGAAGTCGAAGTTACTGATGATCAGGTGATCGTCCGGGTTGGTACCCAACCCATGGGCCAGGGACATGACACGTCGTTCATGCAACTCGTCTCCGAGAAACTCGGGGTCGAATTCGAGCAGGTGCGCATCGACACCAGCGACAGCGACAATCTCCCGAACGGCGGCGGCAGTCACGGCTCACGCACGAGCCATATCGGCAGC
>JAQCFD010000321.1 GCA_027618305.1 Pseudomonadota bacterium | reverse complement strand
CTGCTCGACGCTCACCTCGCCTATTTCAAACCCTATGATGAAGACCGTTTCATTGCCCGAGGCGCCGTGCTGAGCGATGACGGCACGCTGTGGGACGGCAGCGCCAATCTGATCGCGCTGCCAAGCCGCGCCGATGTCGAAGCCTTCCTATCGGAGGAGCCGTTCTACAGCAACGGGCTGTACGAGAACGTACTGGTCGAGCGTTACAAGTTCGGCGGCCGGCCGGGTCAGGTCGTCTGACGTTTCCTTGAAATCGCGCGTGTCAGGCCAAATGCCGCAAAGCCAAAACCAAACAGGGCGATGGCATTCGGCTCCGGCAGCGCAACGTCGAAAGCAAGATTATCGATCACGATCCAAGGCTGGGTTAAGGGGCCAGGCTCGCTAAAACGAATTTCATCGAAGACCAGTCCATCGATGCGGAAGTAGCGCGGCGAACAGCACCAGCTGTCATTGTCCTCGGTAATAAGAAAGCTTTCGAGAACCGTGCCGTTCCGCTTGACGTCCATCAGGAGCGTTGAGTCCGGCATAAACATATGACTATGACTGGTAAAACTCATCGCGCTCGCGTCTTCAGCGAGATAAATACTGAACGCATCGTCAGTCGTATTTCGACTGCAGCCAGGACCGTTAATCCCCGCGTAACCGGACGGTGTCCATCCACCTGTCGTGTTGGGCCAGGCGCTGCCACAGGTCCGAAATCGCACGCCACCGGAGAACGTGAACCCATCGCTGGCAAACTCGGTGGTCATGAGATCGCCATCGGCGAGATTGCTGCCATCGAAACTGGTGAAGTAGTCAGGCGAGACGAGCCCCAGATCTGTTGCCCCGTAGCTGATCGTCGCATGGGCAGGCACCGACCCGAAAGCCAGACAATAAATGAGAGAGAAATACGCCGATGAGATGAAGCGCCTAATAGCTGGCGAACTGAAAAACACTCAATTTCCTCCGCAAACCTCTCCGGCAGCAACACGCAAGTTTCATGCCAGTTTTCTGATAGTCTGTTATTTCAATAGCTTAGCAACCACAAGATTGTCTGTGATCGACAAATTGTAAAAATTGCCGACGGTAATACCCTCATTCGACGTGGCTTTTTGAAGTCAACACCGGTCCGTTCTTGGGTCCACTGCATTCCGCAAGATTACGTGTAGCGGCCGGTCCCGGACCGGCCCTTCGCCTCACCCCGCCTTGCGCATCTCCACCAGCCCGTCGAGGTGGGCCAGCATGTCCTTGAGATGCATCACGTCGGCGTATTTGTGGTGCATGTCGAACAGATTGACCTTGTGGTTGATCGGGGTCCGGTCGTAGCAGCATTCCTCGACGATGGTGACGTGGAAGCCGTTGGCCTTGGCGTCCTGCACGCCGGCGCGCAGGCAGCCGCTGGTGGTGCCGCCGCCGACGATCAGGCTGCTGACGCCGAGCGACGTCAGGTGCGACAGCAGCGGCGTGCCGTAGAAACAGCTCGCCCGCTGCTTGTAGACGATCAGGTCGTCGGGCGCCGGCGCGAGCTCCGGCAGGATGTCGTAGGCATTGTCGGTATCCGTCATGACCTGCCGGTTGGTCGGCCGGCCCCGGTCCGCCTGGCTGCGGGTGTCCCCGGTGCTGTACAGAACGGGGAGCCCCGCCCGCCGCGCGGCCTTGAGAAGCTGCTTGGCGGGCTCGACCATGGCCCAGGCGCGTTCGCCGCAGGAGCTGGGATGCTCCCTGATGACATCGGCGACGGGCTGCTGCCCGCCGTCGTAGCTCGCCTGATACACGTCGATCATCAGCACGGCGGGACGCGGCCCGACGAAGACCTCGCGCCGATAGGCGCCATAGATCTGCAGCGTTTCCGCATCCATAAGATCGGACCAGCAATGGTCCTCGAAGTCCGAATTCATGTCGGTCTCTCCCGTATTCGATATTGCGGCCTATTCCGACTTCGAGATCGCCCAGCGGGCGAGCTTCTGGGTCTCCTCATCCGAGGTGTAGATGTCGTGGATCAACTGCTGCACCCGTTCACCGCCAGTCGGGTCGACAGTCAGGCGCGACTTCTTCATGTCCTTTAGGAACGCAGGGTCCTTCATGGTCGCGTCGAACGCCTTGCGCAACACTTCGAGCCTCTCCTTCGGCACACCTGCCGGCACGATATAGGGCCGCCCGAACACCTGGACCGAGGCGAGCAGCTTGAGCGCCGCGAGCTTCTTCGGATCCTTGACGTAGTCCCAGACCGGCGGGATGCCCGCCTTGGTCGCCGCGGGGTGCGGATCGAGACCGAACTGCACGACCAGTCGCACGATGTTGTCCTTCACGAGATGCGGCGCCTGGCTCATCAGCGACGCCCAGGCGTAACCGCAGAACCCGTCGATTTCCTTCTGCTGCACCGCGAGCACCAGCGTCTTGGATCCGCTATAGCCTTTCACCAGCTTGATGTTGGCCCCGGCGAGGTTGCGCATCATGTTGGAGTGATCGTGCGTGGTGGAACCGATCTGGTCGCCGCCGAACACGACCTGCATCTTCATCATATCGGCGAAACTCTTTGCCTTGTGGTCGGTGCGGAGCAGGCACAGCGTGGTGAAGCCGGACGCGCTGCCGACATAGCCGAATTCGAGCGGCTTGTATTTGACGCGCCCGGGATCGCCCAGAATGGGTTCGACCAGCGAGCCCGGCATCGTGCCCAGCATGTTGCTGCCGTCGTTGGGCGCCAGCTTGTCGAGCCAGGCGGTCGCCTTGCGGCCGCCGGCGCCTGGCATGTTCTTGACAATCATCGTGGGATTGCCGGGAATATGCTTGACGATATGCTTGGCGAGGTTGCGGCCATACGCGTTGAACCCGCCGCCTGGGCGGGACGCGATCGTCATGGTCAGCTGCTTGTCGGTAAAGAAATCGTCTGCCGATGCCGTCGATGCGACCGTGGCGGGCAACGCCATGGCAAATGCCGCCGTCAATAAAGCCGATTTTTTCATGAAAACCTCCTCCGATCCTGATTATTGCGGTTCCGCATCCGCGATTGACGGCCACGATAGGCGCTCCGCCGGGCTATGACAATGCGGGGCAACCGACCTCCCCTGAGCCGGGATTTCCCATATGGGTTCGTCCGACGAGGTTTAGCGTGCCTCAGAATCGTC
>JAQCFD010000018.1 GCA_027618305.1 Pseudomonadota bacterium | reverse complement strand
CCGGTCGATCGGCTTGCGCCGCGCGTTTCTTGGCCTTCTGGCCCGCCTTCGCCTTTGCCCGCTCCCGGGCCCGTGCCTTCGTCATCGCAATTCTGCCTTTCCATCACCCGTGAAACGTCACGCTGCTCCGTTCCCTATACGCTTGCAGCCCGCCCGAAGCCAACCGGGACGCCATGATCCCTATCGAATTAAGATGATGTTGGTGCACGCACCCGTGCCTGCCAAAGTGGCATGAACGACCAAACGCAACATTGCACATGGGAGCATCACAGATGGCGGAAACGGCAAACGACCGGTCTTTGGAAGACCGCCTGCGGGCAATCGAAGACAGGCTGGAAATCTACAATCTCATTGCCTCCCATCCGCCCAGCGCGGACACGGGGGCCGATTACTACACCCGCTCGGTCTACACCGAGGACGGCGTGTTCGACCGGGGCGCAGGCCTCGACGGGGCCGTCGGGCATGAGGCGATCGGCGCCTTTACCCTGACCCCGGCCCATCAGGAAGCGATCGCAGGCGGTATCGCCCACCTCTCGGCACTCCCTTATATCGAGCTCGACGGCGACGCGGCTTTCGTCACGTCGTATCTGCAGATACTGCATCCCGACCAGGAGGCCGAGCCACGCGAACTGCCCAATCACGGCACGACGAACGGTTTCCGGGTGCACCGGGTCGTCGCCAACCGCTGGAGCCTCGTACGAACGCCGGACGGCTGGCGCATCAAGAGCCGGCACATGGAACCGATCGACGGGTCCCAGGGTGCGCGGGACATTCTCACCCAGGCGCTTGCCAGCTACCGTTAGATACAAACATGATGGTCGGCCGATCGAACGGGGGAGATCACACCATGAAAATCACGGGCGTCACAACTTCGACCATGGTGGTCCCAAACGGGCCGCCGGTGAACAGCTACTACGCGGCGAACACCTATATCGTCACGCGGATCGAGACCGACGCCGGCATCGAAGGCCTGGGCTACACCATGCTGGTCGGCGGCATGGGCGCGGGCGCCGTGCGCGCCTATCTCGAGGACAGCATCATCCCGCTCATCGTCGGCGCCGACCCGCTGCAGATCGGCGGTATCTGGCAATCGATGTATGAGAACGACCGGGGCCTGCGCAAGAAGGGCATTCCCGTCTATGCCATGAGCGCCATCGATATTGGCCTGTGGGATATCCTGGGCAAGGCGGTCGACCGGCCGGTCTGGCATCTGCTCGGGGCCCATAGCGAGCGCGTGCCGGTCTATGGCAGCGGCGGTTTCCTGTCCTACAGCGTCGATGAGATCATCGCCGAGGCCGAAATGTTCCGCGCCCAGGGCTGCCGCCACTACAAGTTCAAACTCGGCCTGGAAAACGTGATGGAGAATGTCGATCGGGTCCGCCGCGTCCGCGAGGCGCTCGGCGACGATATGGAAATTCTCGTGGATGCCAACCAGCGCTGGGACGTCGCCACCAACATCCGCGTCGGGCGCGCGCTCGAGGAATTTAGTCTCTACTGGTACGAGGAGCCGGTGCTGGCCGACAACATCGCCCAATGCGCCGAGGTGGCCGCCGCCATCTCCATCCCGGTGGCGACGGGCGAGAACGAGTACACCCGCTACGGTTTCCGCGACCTGATCGATGCGCGCGCCGCGCAGTATCTCAATCCCGACATCCACCGCTGCGGCGGGTTCAGCGAGATGATGAAAATATCCCATCTCGCCGCCGCCTATGACGTGAAGATCGCCCCGCATCTGGTGCCGGAACTTTCGATCCAGGTGCTGGTCTCTATCCCCAACGCCGCCCTGGTCGAAGTGCTCGCGGGATCGCCGGACGATCTTTGGGAACATCCACCGGCGATCGTCGACGGCCATATGGCCCCGCCCGACCGGCCGGGGCACGGCATGAATTTCAGCACCGAGGCCCTGAGCCGCTACGTTGACGCGTAAGGCCAACCGGAGAGAACCATGAGCGAAGACGGCTACACAAAAGAAGACGTCGTCTACTACAGCGACGGCCACAGGATCACCGCGCATCTGTACCGACCGACAAGCTGGAAACCCGGTGACCCGGCCCTGCCCGCGGTGATCAGTCTGACGGGTTATTCGGGCCGCAAAAACGTGGCAACGGTCGATATTCCGCGCCGCATGGCCCGCGAGGGTTTCGTGGCGCTGGCGCCGGACTATGTCGGCTATGGCGAGGCCGAGGGCCCGCGCCGGCGGCACCGGCCGCTTGAACAGGCGCAGAATGTCTATGACGCCGTTACGTATCTGGAAACGGTCGACGGCGTCGATGCGAACCGCGTCGGCGTCTACGGCTCCAGCTTCGGCGCCGCCAACGCGGTCTGGGCTGCGGCCTTCGACCCGCGGCTCAAGGTCGTGGTGTCGGCCGTGGGCGTGCATGACGGCGCGCGCTGGCTGCGATCCGTCCGCTCGGCCTATGACTGGTACAAGTTCCGCGATGCGGTGCGCGCCGAAGCGCGCCACCGGGTCGTGACCGGCGAGAAACAGGACATCTATCGCTACGACATCTACCCCCTCGACCCCGACGCCGCCGACAAGCCGACGATGACGGTCGAGGAACATGGCGCCGCGGACGATCCCTATGTGGACATGGAGAGTGCGGAGGCCGCATTCCGCTACAAGCCCGACTGGGTGGTCGATCGTATATCCCCGCGCCCGGTGCTGTTCTTCGCGGCCGGTTACGACGTGATGGTGCCGCCCGAGGAAGCGCGGCTGACCTTCGAGAAATGCGGCGAGCCGAAGAAACTGGTGGAGCTGCCGGAGGCCCGCCACAATCAGGTCTACGAGTTCTCCAACTCGGAACATTTCGAGACGGTCGCGCGGGAAACGACCGCCTGGTTCAAGGAATATCTGTAGGCGGTCGCGGGCTACGCGTCGTTGCACGGCAGCAGCACGGGCTCGCCCCGCTCGGCCGACAAATCGGCGGCGTTATAAAGCTCCATCACCTGGATGGCCTCGGCGGGCGTGACCATGGCCGGCCGGTCATAGGCGACGGCCTCCAGAAAATGATTTGTCTCGTCATACATGGAGCCGGCGAACACATGATCGACCGCCTCGCCGGGCATCGTCGACATGGGGTAGCGAATGCCGTCTTGTACGGTGTTGAACTGCACTTCCTTGTGGGTGTCGTCGATGGTCAGCGCGCCTTCGGTGCCGATCACCTCGATCCAGGCCTGCACATAGTTGGGATAGCCCGCCGGCAGAATCCAGCCGACACCGATCGTCACGGTCGTGCCGTCATCCATGGTGACCATGACCCACTGATGGTCGGGCGTGTCACTCTTCCGGCTGAACAGCTTCCCGGCCTGCTGGGAGTAGACCCGCACGGGCTTGCGCGGCTGCAGGCACCAGAGCACGAAATCGAGATCATGAACGCCCCCGATCGAGGTCGGGGACATCTTCGACCGCCCGGTAATCTTGTCGCCCAGTTCACGGGTCGCGTGACGCGAGATCAGGCAGGTCACCGGCTCGCCGATTGCGCCGTCCATCAGCGCCTTCCGGACATAGACGTAGCGCGGGTCAAACCGGCGCGAGTAGCCGATCGAGATTTTCAGGTTCCTGGACGCGGCCAGCGCGTAAGCTGCCTCGGCCTCGGGAATGCTCGGCGCGATAGGTTTCTCGACGAAAACATGCTTGCCCGCCTTCAGCGCCGCCATCACGATTGGGAACCGCGCCGTTTCCGGCGTCATCGCGATGACGATCAGATCGATAGACGCATCATCAATCAGGGTCTGCCAGTCGTCGGTGATCGACGTCGGATCGGTCTCCGCGACGATCTGATTCCGGCGTTCGGAATCGATCTCGGCGATGTGAAGCTGGTCGACCAGCGCATTTCGGGCACAGGCGTTGGCGCGGATGCCACCGACCCAGCCGGTGCCAATCACGCCGACATTCAGGCGTTTGGGTTCCGCCATGACATCTCCCCCCGTTTGCCGGTCGACAGGGTCCCGTGAATTCGTCGGATTGTCCATGGCACATATTTGCCTTGAGGATTGCCACCAGCCGGCCCGCGCCCGAAGATGGTGCTTCTCGACGCCTGCATTGGGGGATGCGCCATGGAATTCCAACTCACCGACGAACAGCTGCACTGGCGCATGATCGCGCGCGACTTCACCGAACAGGTGATCAAGCCGGACGTGCTGCGCCGCGACCGGTTGCCGACCGCCGAGGAACGCATCCCCTGGGACTGGATTCGCCAGGCAGACGCGCTCGGCCTTCGTACATTAGGGGTGTCCAAGGAGTTCGGCGGCGCGGGTGTCGACATCGCGACCATGTGCATCGTCGGCGAGGAACTCGGCGTGGGCGATCTGGGCTTCGCGGTCATCATGGATCAGTGCTGGAAAACGGCCCATCTGTTCTCCGACGCGATGACACCCGACCAGCAACAGCGCTTCATCCCGCCCTTCGTCGCGGACCCGGAGGCGACAACCGCCATCGGGATCACGGAAGAAGCGGTCGGCTCCGACCATCAGGGATATTACGATTCCCCCGACATCGAACTGCACATGTCGGCCGTACGCGACGGCGATGATTACGTGCTCAATGGCACCAAGCGCTACATTTCCAACGGCTCGATGGCCCGGCTCTACTTCATCGTCGCCCGCATCGACAAAACCAAAACCCTGAGCGAGGGCGGCGCGGTGTTTGTCGTCCCCCACGACACCCCGGGTTTCCGGGCCGGCTTCTTCCACGAGAAGAGCAGCCAGCGCCTGGCCACCAACGGCACCTTCCATCTGGAGGATTGCCGGGTGCCGGCGACCAACCTGCTGGTCGGCGAAGGCATGCTCGGCGAGCTGCGGAGCAAGTATCTGCCGGGCAGCAAGTCCGAAGCGGCGGCGACCGTGCTCGGAGTCGGCCGCGCGGCCTACGAGTACGCCCTCGACTACGCCAAACAGCGGGTGCAGGGCGGCAAGCCGATCATCGAACATCAGGCCGTCGCGTTGATGCTTGGCCGCATGGCCATGTCGCTCGACGCCGCACGCCTGCAAATCTGGAAGGCCGCCTGGCTGGCCGACCGCGGCCATCCCGACGCCCGGGTACACGGCCTGCTGGCCAAGGTCAACGCGTCGGAGGCGGCGTTCGAGACCTGCCGGCTCGCGGCCGAGGTCCTCGGCGGGGCCGGCATCATGCATGAGCATCCGGTCGAAAAATATCTGCGGGATGCGGCCAGCTTTCTGCACTCCGACGGCACCAACCAGCTGTGCCTGTTACGTGCGGTGCGGGCCATCTCATCCCAGGATGGCGCCGAGCTGTTCGGGTTCTAAATTAGGACATGCAGAACATCAGGTGGCGTAACTGCGGTCTCCGGCGTCGCCGAGCCCCGGGATGATGTAACCCTTCTCGTTGAGATGGGAGTCGACCGCGCCGACGAAGACCGGCACGTCGGGATGCGCCGCGGCCAGGGCGGCGAGCCCTTCCGGCGCGGCGAGGATGCAGATCAGGCGCATGTCCGTCACGCCCCGCGCCTTGAGCTGGGAGATCGCATCGACCGACGAGTTGGCGGTCGCGAGCATGGGGTCGACGATCAGGAGCGGGCGGTCCGCGAGATCCGGCGGGCCGTTGAAATAATACTCGACCGCCTCCAGCGTGTCGTGATCCCGGTAGATACCGATATGGCACACAGCGGCGCTCGGGATGATTTCCAGTGCGGCGTCCAGCATCACATTTCCCGCCCGCATGATCGACGCCAGCACCGGCCCCGGTGCGGCCAGCACGGATGCCGTCATCTTCGCCAGGGGGGTCTCGATTTCCCGCGCCGACATCGCCAGGTCGCGGGACGCCTCGAACAGCATCAACTGGGCAATCTCCCGCACCAGCAGGCGGAAGATGATCGGCGGCGTGTCCTTGTCGCGCAGCAACGAAATCTTGTGCTGCAGCAGCGGATGATCGATCACGTTTGGGCTGGACGTCATGGCATTCCCCTTTGCCGGCATTCCGGGCACAGATTTAACGCACCGAGGCATCGGAAAGCGAGAGCCGGATTTACGGCCCCGCTTGCAGTTGCGAGATCGGCTCTGCCATTGTCTGGAAACCCACCGGTAATCCTGCAGCAATTCCGACTCCCATGCCCGCACACGACAGACTGGCGCCCACCCAAATCGAACGCGAAGACTGGCCGGACGGTTCCATTCTGCTGCACAACCGCGCGCCGTTGCCCGACCCGCTGCCCGATATTCTCGACCGTTTCGACCATTGGGTGGCGCAAGATCCCGACGCGACATTCATCAGCGAACGCGACAATGGCGAGATTCGCGCCACGCGCTATGGCGAGATCGACCGGCACTCGGATGCGCTGGCGCATCATCTCGTTGCGTGCGGGCTCACGAAGGGTGATCGCGTGGCGGTCATCGACGGCGCCGGGGCGCTGCACGCGGCGCTCAAACTCACCTGCCTCAAGGCGGGGCTGGTTCACGTCGCCCTGTCGCCGCTTCTGCTGACATCGGCCCATGGACGTGACCGGCTGCAGGGTCTGCTCGCCGCGGCCGGTCCCCGCCTCACGGTTGTGCCGACACAGGCTCTGCCCGAAGACCTCGCTGCGCACTGTGGGACGGTCGTCGATCCCGCGGAACTATCTGCGATTGTGCCGGCGGATTCGCCCTTCGAACGCCCTGCCACCGATCCGGCGGATCCCGCCGCGATCTATTTCACGTCCGGCTCGACGGGTGATCCCAAGGGCGTTTCGGTGACCCGGCGCATGATCGCATCCTGCCAATGCGCCTATGGCGTGCACTGGCCGTTTCTCGCAGCCCGCCGGCCCGCACTCATCGACTGGCTGCCCTGGCATCATGTCTTCGGCGGGCTCGACAATTTCCACAAGATGATCTGGTACGGCGGCGCTTATCATGTCGAGGAACCGCCCGGGGCCGACAATATGGACGCGCTGGCAGCCCGCATCCGAGCCGTCCGGCCGACGATCCACATCAACGTGCCCTATGGCATCGACCTGCTGCTCGACCATTTGGCCGACGACGCGGACACGCGGGCCGCACTATTCGCGCGCCTCGACTTGATCTTCTTCGCGGGTGCCGGCATGGGCGCGCAAACCTGGCAGCGCCTGCAGGACGCAGTCGCCGCGGGACCCCATGGACCCGGTGGCCCACCGCTGGTTTTGTCCGGCTACGGCGCCACGGAGGCGGGATCGACCATGTGCCTCGGGCATGAGCCGGCCGGCCGAACCGACGAGATCGGCCTCCCCCTGCCCGGCCACAGCCTGCGCCTGGCACCTGTCGATGATGCGCTGGAGGTACGGTTCCGGGGCCCCAACGTCTCACCCGGTTATGTGAGACCGGACGGCCTTACGGCGGTCTCCCTCGACGATGAGGGCTTCCTGCGGACCGGCGATCTCGCACGCGCCCTGCATGACGGCGCGCCGGAGCGCGGCCTGTGTTTCGACGGGCGCCTGGCCGAGGACTTCAAACTGACGACGGGCACCCGGGTCAAGGTCGGCGCCCTGCGCCACGCCATCCTGGCGGCCTGCGCGCCCGACCTGCAGGACGTCGCCATCGCCGGCGCCGGACAGGACAGGATCGCACTCATCCTGTTCCCCACGGTGACGGCGCTGGCCACAAAACCCGATGCGTTGCAGGCACGCCTGACCGACGCGCTCACGGCCCACAACGCGGCTATGCCCGGCAGCTCGACCTCCGTCTTCCGTGCCGCGATCGCGGACGGACCGCCCGACCGGGCAGCCGGCGAGATAAATGACAAGGGCCACCTCGTCCAGAAGACCTGTCTGCGCAATCGTGCGGCCCTTGTCGACCGTCTCTATGGTGACCCCCCCGACCCGGGCATTATCTGCCCCGACAATATCTGACCCCGGCAACGTCAAACCCCAAGGAACCCGGACCATGACCGACGCCCCCGTACTCCTGATCGACCGCGACCCCGACGACGCCTTCGTGACGCTGACAATGAACCGGCCCGACAAGCTGAACGCGCTCGATCTCGAACTCCTCGACGCCATCGACGCCGCCGTGCGCGACGCGCAGAAGGATCCCGATATCCGCGCGATCATCCTGACCGGCGCCGGGCGGGCTTTCACGACCGGTTTCGATTTGATCAGCGACGATTTCGAGATGGATACGGAAGCCTGGCGCGAGGACATGTCGGCGAACTGCGACCGGTTGCGCACCATTTGGAGCTCCGATGTCCCGGTCATCGCGGCGATCAACGGCTTCGCGCTCGCCGGCGGCCTCGAGCTCGCCATGTGCTGCGACCTGGCGCTGGCGGCCGAAGACGCAAAGCTCGGCGAGCCCGAGGTGCGCCATGCGTCCGGGCCGCCCTCGCTGATGATGCCCTGGACCGTGCCGATCCGGCACGTGCGCTGGCTGATGTACACCGGCGATCTGATCGAAGGCCGAGAGGCCGAGCGGATCCATCTGGTCAACCGGGCCGTGCCCGGCGACCAGCTGATGGATGAGGCACGACGCCTCGCACGCAAGCTGGCGCGGATGCCCGGGTCGGCGATCAAGTTCGCCAAGGCCTCCATCAACCACCAGCAGGAAAGCGCGGGGCTGACCAGCTCCTGGCTCTACAATGTCGAGGCGATCTCGTCCCTGCACGCGTCCCCCGAGGGACGGGCCTGGATGCGCAAGATGCGCGACGAGCCCCTCAAGGACGTCTTGGCCGAGCGCGAGGCGCCGTTCAAGGATCTGGACTAGCTGTTCCGGCCACGAAGTCGTTCGAAGTTCGACAGAACTGTCTCCGCATCGACGACATCGGCATAACGCCGGTCCACGTCTCGCAGGTTGGCCTGGTGGGGCTCCTCGTCGTGATCGCCCACGCAATCGGCGGGCACGATGGTCCGGAAGCCGAGACTGAAGGCGTCGATCACGGACGCACGCACGCAGCCCGAGGTGATGCAGCCGGTGACAACGACCGTGTCCACCCCATGCTTGATCAGGAAGGGGGCGACCTGGGTGTTGAAGAAGATCGACGGGGCGCCCTTCATGACCACCAGGTCCGGCTCTGCCGCCGCGATCCGCGGGTCGAGCTCGACCGATGGGTGGCCGACAACCAGCTCCTCGCGCAAGGGCGCAATCTTCCAGTGGGGCATCGCCGCCTGGGAGTGATAGCCCATCACACAGGCGGCGACGGGGAACCCGCAATCCTTCGCGGCCCGGATCACATCCACCGTGCGTTCCACCGCGGCGTCGATCATCGGCGCGCCGCCCATCCGGAATTCCGGATCGGTAAAGCCCCGCTGAAAGTCCACAACCACCACGCCGGGGCGTTCGCCCCAGCCGACATCGCCGTCGCCATAGCCCCGTTCGGCGTAATCCATGCTTCGTTCTCCGTTGCGTCATAAGCCCGTGTGTTGGAGTATTAAAGCATGACGCATCAGGCGCGTCTCGCCGCAGGCAAACGCAAAGCAAAAGCCGCGGATGTTGCATCAAGGGGAAGAGTAAATGGGTTACCGTATTTCCGTCGACACCGGCGGCACCTTCACGGACATGGTCGTGCTCAGTGAAGATGGCGAGTTTCATGTCGGCAAGGCGCTGACGACGCCGGACCGGATTTCGGAGGGCATGTTCAACGCCCTCGAGGTCGTCGCCGAGACGTTCGAGACGACGCCGAAGGACATGCTCGCCGCCACGGACCTCCTGATCTACGGCACGACGCGGGCCACCAACGCGATCGTCACCAAGCAGACCGCGCGCACGGCGTTCCTGACGACCACCGGCTTCCGCGACATCCTGGTGTTCAAGGAGGGCGGCAAGCACGGCCCCCATGACTACAGCTACGACTACCCGCAGCCGTATATCCCGCGACGGCGCACCTTCGAGATCAACGAACGCATAGGCGCCTCCGGCGAGATCGTGCGCCCCCTCGACGAGGCCCAGGCCCGCGAGGTGATCGAGACCCTCAAGGCGCGTAAATTCGAGGCCATCGCGGTCTCTCTGCTCTGGTCGATCGCGAACAACACCCATGAGGCCAAACTCGGTGAGCTGATCGAAGAGATCATGCCGGACGTTCCCTACACACTGTCGCACCGGATCGCGCCGATCCTGCGCGAATATCGCCGCGCCTCCGCCACGGCCATCGATGCTTCGCTCAAACCCCTGATGCAGGCCCATCTGACCGGCATGCAGAGGGATCTGCGCGCCGCCGGTTTCGCCGGCGACCTGCTGGTGTCCACCTCGGTCGGCGGCTGCCAGGAGGTCGAGACTCTCGTCGAGCGCCCGATCAACACGCTCAAATCCGGGCCGGCCATGGCACCGGTTGCCGGTCGCGCCTATTCGGCGCTCGAACGGATGGGCGGCGACGTCATCGTCTGCGACGCCGGCGGCACGACCTTCGATGTCGGCCTCGTACGTGACAATCAGCTCGTCTATTCCCGTGACAGCTGGCTCGGCCCGCAATGGACCGGCGACATCATCGGTGCGTCGACCGTCGACGTGCGCTCTGTCGGCGCCGGCGGCGGCTCCATCGCCTGGGTCGATCCCGGTGGGCTCCTGCAGGTCGGGCCCCAATCGGCCGGCTCGGCCCCGGGTCCGGCCTGTTATGGCGCCGGCGGCACGGAACCGACCGTGACCGACGCTGCACTCGTGCTCGGCTATATCGACCCCGAATATTTCAACGGCGGACGGCTCACGCTGGACCCCAGCGCGGCCGAAAAGGTGATCGCGGCCCTGGCCAAAACGCTGGGCAAGGAAGTCGATGAGACCGCCCACTCGATCCTGATCATCGCCAACGAATTGATGATCAAGGCAATCGGCGAAATCACGGTGAATGACGGCCTCAACCCGCGCGAAAGCGTGATCGTCGCCGGCGGCGGTGCGGCGGGCTTCAACATCATGCCGATCGCCCACGAACTCGGCTGCGCCACGGTGATCTTGCCCCAGACGGCGTCGGCCCTGTCGGCCTGCGGCATGCAGTATTCCTCGATCGTCTTTGAGGCGACCCGGAGCCGCTTCACCGACACCAACGGGTTCGATCGCGCGGGGGTGAACGCCGCCCTCGACGAGATCGAGGCCGATCTGATGCAGTTCCGTGACAGCCTGGGCACCGCGAAGGACGCGACCGTCACGATCGAGTTCTTCGTCGAGGCGCGCTATCGCGCCCAAGTCTGGGAACTCGACACCAATCTGCCCAAGCCTCGGCTTAAGACCGATGCCGACGTCGACGAGTTGATCGAGACATTCCATCTTACCCATGAACGGGTCTACGCCGTCCGTGACGAGGGCAGCCCGGTGGAATGCGTGAACTGGAAGGGACGAATTTCGATCCGCCCCTTCGATCCACCGCCCTCACCCGAGCCCTCAGACGCGCACTCCACACCCACCCCCAATGCCAGCCGCAGCTGCTTCTTCGGCGGCAGTGACCGCGTGGACACCCCTGTATTCCGGGGCGCGAACATGGTGATCGGCGACGAGGTCAAGGGACCCGCGATCATTGAAGAACCGACGACAACGATCGTCGTTTATCCGGATATGTCGGCGCGCCTGAGTGCCGCCGGCAATTACATCCTCGACTGTCGTTGAGCAGGGAGACCAAGATGGCTGAGCCCGAAACCACCCTCGATCCCGTCCTTATCTCCGTCATGGCGAACCGCCTCGACGGCATCGTTCGGGAAATGACCAACACCCTGCTGCGTTCGGCGCGCTCCGCGGTGATCTCGTCAGCCCGTGACTTCTCCTGTTGCCTGGTGACCGGCAATGACGAGCTGCTCGCGCCCGCCGAAGGTCTGCCGGTGCACATCTTCGGATGCCACATCCAGACAGCGAACATGCGCGAATATCACAAGGGTGATATCCAGCGCGGCGACGCCTATCTGGACAATGACCCCTATGGCGGCAACACCCATCCCGCCGATCACACCTTCATGGTGCCGGTCTTCTTCGAGGGCGAGCATATGTTCACTGCCGTCTCGAAATGCCACATGGCCGACATCGGCAACTCCATTCCGTCGAGCTACTTCGTGCGGGCGCGTGACGTCTACGAGGAAGGCGCGCTTGTCTTCCCCGGGGTGCGCATCCAGCGCGATTTCAAGAATAACGAGGACATCATGCGGATGTGCCGCGCGCGCATCCGGGTACCCGACCAATGGTACGGCGATTATCTCGCCGGGCTCGGCTCCGCCCGCATCGCGGAACGTCGGCTCGAGGCCTTCTGCGAAAAATACGGCAAGGACACGGTCAAGGCCTTCATGCGCGAGTGGTTCGACTATTCCGAGCGCCGCATGATCGACAACATCCGCCGCCTGCCCAAGGCGAGCCTGGTCAACACCGGCCGTTCCGACCCGCTGGAAGGCATTCTGCCCGACGGGCTGGAGCTGACGGTGAAGATCGACATCGACCCGGACGAGGGCAATATTCATGTCGACCTGCGCGACAACCCGCCCTGCGTGGATGCGGGGCTAAACACCTCGCTCGGCTCGGCCACGTCGGCCGTCGTGGGGGCGATCTTCAACGCGCTCGACAAGGATCTGCCGCGCAACGAGGGCGCCTTCCGGCGCCTGCATTTCCAATACGCCGAGGACAGCGTCGTCGCGGCGCCGACCTTCCCGCATTCCTGTTCGGTCTCGACAACCAATGTGTCGGAGCGGCTGGTCAACATCACCCAGTCCGCCTTCGCGCAGCTGGGTGACGGCATGGGCCTGTCCGAAGGCGGTGCGGGGCTCGGTGCCGGGATGGCCGTGATCTCGGGCCAGGATTTGCGGCGCGAACCCGAGCCCTATGTGAACCGGCTGATGCTGTCGACCAATGGCGGCCCGGCCAGCGCCGTGGCCGACGGCTGGGTCAACTATGCGATCCCGGTGATCGCCGGGCTGATGTACCGGGACTCGGTCGAGGTCGATGAGCTCAAGCATCCGATCCGCGTGGAATCCCTCACCCTGGTGACCGATTCCGCCGGCGCGGGCCGGCGGCGCGGTGCCCCGGCGCAGCAAATCGAGTATGGCCCGACCCATGCGCCGATGATGGCCGTGATTTCCTGCGACGGCCAACACAGCCAACCACGTGGCGTGCTCGGCGGCCTGCCGGGCACATCGGGCGAGACTTGGCTGATCGAGGACGAGACCCAGCCGGTGCGGTTGCCGAACGTCGCCCAGGTCACCATCAATATGGGCCAGCGCGTCCGCGGCCGGGATTCCGCAGGCGGCGGCTACGGCGATCCGCTCGATCGCGAAACCGAACGCGTGATCGTGGACGTGCTCGAGGGTTGGGAAACGCTCGAGAAGGCGAAGGACATCTACGGGGTGATCTTCACCGGCGAGATCGACGACGAATCCCTCGAGGTCGATGAGGCGGCCACGGAAGCGCGCCGCAAGGAACTGCGCGAGGCCCGCGCGGCCTGACCACAGCGTTAATTGCGACTTCTCCCAAAACGTGCGGCTGGGCCAGTCGCGCGACGGTCCCGTTTGCATAGCTGTCCTGTCGTTCACGGCTCCCGCCGATGATCCCGCCGGTGTATGGTAAACGCCGCCGTTCCAGCCCCAGCCCTTCTCCGGACATATGCCCAGCGAAACGCCCCCCGCGCCCTACAATCGCCGCGCCGCGATCATCCGGATGGCCCCGGTTCTGGGGCTGACGTTCATCCTGGCGCATTTCCTGCGCTCGGCACCGGCGGTCATCGCGCCGAACCTGCGCACCGAACTCGGGCTGACGCCGGGTGAGCTCTCCAGCCTGCCCGCGGCGATTTTTCTCGGCGCGGCCTTGATGCAGCTCCCCGTCGGTGTGCTGCTCGACCGGTACGGCCCCCGGCGCACCATGGCCGGGCTCTTCTCGCTGGCCGCACTGGGTGCCATCGCGTTCTCGATGGCACAGGGCGTGGTTGGACTGGCCGTGGGCCTGTTCCTGATCGGTTGCGGCGCGGCGCCAGTCTTCATGGGCGTGATCTTCCTGCTGTCACGCTGGATCGCCCGCGACCAGCTGGCGACGGGCACGGCTATTTCGATTTCAGTCGGCGGTGCGGGCATGTTGCTCTCCGCATCTCCCTTCGCCGCCGCTGTGGACCTCTATGGCTGGCGCGCCAGCCTGATGGTCGTCGGCCTGTTCTCACTGGTGGTGGTGGTCGCGCTGCTGGTGATGGTGCGCGACAGGCCGGACGACGCACCGGCGCCGGTCAGCAGTGAGACCCTGCTCGAGACCATCCTCGGCGTGCGTCACGTGCTGCGCGACACGCGCATTTATTCCTTCGCCGCCATCACCGCCGTATCGGTGGGGGCGCTGGTGACCGTCCGCAATCTGTGGATAGGTCCCTATCTGAACGATGTGTTTGATCTCGACATCGTCGCGCGCGGCAACGTCATCTTCGTGGTGTCACTCACCTGGATCATCGCGGCGGTGCTCTATGGACCGCTCGACCGCAAGTTCGATACGCGGCGCGGTGTCGTCACCTGCGGCATGCTCGCCTTCACCGCGATGACGGCAATGCTCGCATTCAACAGCAGCAGCTCCGTGCTGGTCGTGACGATCCTGCTGTCAGGATTTGCGCTGTTCGCACCGATGGCGCCGCCGATCTTCGCCCACGCCCGCAGTCTGTTCCCCGACACCCATTCGGGCCGGGTCTTCACCGCCATCAATGTCTGCACATGGTCCGGCGTGTTCGTGATGCAGATGGGAACGGGCGCGATCCTCGACGCGTTCCCCGTCGACGAACTGGGTCGCAGCCCGGCGATCGCCTATCGCACCATGTTCGGTTCGCTGGTGATCGCCTTGCTGCTGGCGCTGGTCATCTATCGCCGCATTGAGGACGTCCCGCCCTCTTCCGAGCAGGAACGTCCCTAGCGCAGCCTAATTGGCTGCCGAGTCGACGAAGACCTTCTTCATCTGGGCGTCGGGATAACGCGTGCCCGCTGCCGCACCGACCGGCACCGCCGCAGAGATCGCGGTCAGCTCGTCTGCCGACAGGGAGACGTCGAGCGCGCCCATATTCTCGTCGAACCGCGACGCCCGCTTGGTGCCCGGAATGGCGACCACATCGTCGCCCTGCCCGAGCAGCCAGGCCAGCACGAGCTGCGCCGGGGTGCACTTCTTCTGGGCCGCGAATTCGGCGACCCGAAGCGCCAGCTCACGGTTCTGCTGGAAATTGCCCTGCGAGAAGCGGGGGTGACGAAAATGGGGATCGTCTTCCGACACGGTTTCCGCATTGATGTAATTGTCAGTCAGGAGGCCGCGGCCGAGTGGCGAATAGGCCACGAAGGTGATTCCCAGCTCGCTGGTCGCGGCGCGGATCTGCTCGGCCTCGTCACGGTAGAGCAGGGAATACTCGCTCTGCACGGCGGCCAGCGGGTGGGTGGCATGGGCGCGGCGGATCGTGTCCGGCTTGGCCTCGCAGATGCCGATGGCCTTGACCTTGCCCGCATCAATCAGTTTCGCCATCGCCCCGACCGTGTCCTCGATCGGCACTTCCTGATCGACCCGATGCTGATAGTAAAGATCGATGACGTCGGTCCCGAGGCGCTGCAGGCTCTTGTCGCAGGCTTCGGCGACATACTCGGGGCGTCCGTTGACGCCCATGCCGCCGCCCTCAAGCTGCGTCTGGCCGAACTTGGTCGCCAGCACGACCTTGTCGCGATAGCCGTCCGCCAACGCGCGCGCCAGCACGTCTTCGTTATGGCCCCAGCCATACATGTCGGACGAATCCAGGAAATCGACGCCTTGATCGATGGCGTAACGAACGAACTTCACGGTCTCTTCGTCATCCGCCGCGCCATACACGCCCGAGAAGGACATACAGCCCAGTCCCACGGGTACGCATTTCAGGTCGCTGCTGCCGAGTTGGCGCTTCTTGGCCTTGCTGATGTCGGTCATGATTTTTACTCCCCCTTGTCTGCCTCGCACGGGCAGGATTTATAGCTCCGGACCAGGTCCGGCGTGAACATGGCGGCAGCATAGCCGCGCCGAACGACAGTTGCGAGACATCTGCCGCGAGAAAAAGCGACGAAACCGACTACGGCGCCCAGGCCGCCGGTGTGATGCTCTCGATACTTGTTTTCACATCGATGACCGCCGGGCGACCGCTGGCGATCGCATGGTCGAGGGCGCCCTCGAATTCACCCGGTTTCTCGACGGTCAGGCCCAGGCCGCCCATGGATTCCGCGATCTTCGCGAAATCGGGATCATCGAAGATCCAAAGGCTGTCCGAGCCGGGCGTCTGGCCGCCATAGGACGCTTCGTTGATGCCCTTTTCCTGATTGAGCGAGTGGTTGTTGTTGACCACCGTGACCGTGTTGATGCCGCAGCGCACCGCCGTTTCCATCTCGGTCAGGTGGTACCACATGGCCCCATCCCCGGCGAAGCAGATGACCGGCCGGTCAGGCGCGGCACACTTGGCCCCCATCGCGGCCGGGAACGCCCAGCCGAGGGAGCCCGCGCAGCGGATATAGCTCTGCCCGGGATGCTTCAGATCGATCATGGAGCCCGTCCACACGCCCGAATGGCCGGTGTCGGACACCAGGATCGCGTCGCTAGGCAGATGCGCCGTGTATTCGGCGCACAGGCGCTCGGTGCGGAACGGCACCTCGTCCGAGGCCATCAGGGGCGCCACTTCGGCCCGCCATTCGGCAACGAGTGCCGCCGTCTGCGCCAGCCAGCCCGACCGGTCGGCGTTTTTCTCTCTCGCCGCCAACAGCGCCGACAGCCCCGCGCGGGCATCACACTGCATGGCCGCGCGAACGGGATAGCTCCGGCCCAGCTCGCGCGGGTCGATATCGATCTGCACGGTCGCGGCCCCGGGGGCCGGGACCCGCCACTCGTTGGTCACCATGCCACCGGTGCTGCAGCCGACGAAGATCACCAGATCGGCCTCGCAGACCGCCCGGTTGGCGCACCAGCGCGAATAGGCGCCGACAACCCCGACGCAAAGCGGATGGGTGTCCGGGATCATGCCCTTGCCGTTGAGCGAGGTGGCGACAGGGATCGAAAGCGCCTCGGCCAACGCCACGAGTTCCGCGCCTGCCCCGCTATGTTTGACCCCGCCCCCGGCCACGATGATCGGTTTCTTCGCAGCCGCGATTTCACGGGCGATCGCCGCGACGCTGGCCGAATCGGGTTCGGGCCGGAACGGCGGGATCTGCCTGAACTGCTCCTCGATCAGAACCTCGAGGTCCGCTTCGGCTTCGAGGATGTCCTGACCGACGATCCCGTCGAAATCGAGATGGACCGGGGCGGGTTGGCCGCTGACCGCCTCGCGAAACGCCTGGCGCAGGGCCCGGGGCAGCTGATCGATGTTAGTGATCGCGTTGCTGTATTTCGTCACCGCCTCGAAGGGGCCGCGATGGTCAACCTCCTGATAGGCGTGGCGCTGCTGGAAAGCCTGGGACCGCCGACCGGTCAACGCGATGACGGGCGATCCGGCCAAAAAGGGGTCCTGGAGGCCCGCCGCCAGGTTGGCCGCGCCGACCGCCTGGGCCATGCAGACGCCGGGATGCCCGGCGATCCGCGCATAGCCGTCGGCCATATAGGCCGCCGGCTTCTCGCCATGCACCATGATGCGGCGCATGCCCAGTTCTTCGATCTCCTTGAGCACCCCAATCCCGAAGACCGGCATGAAGAAGACATGGCTCAAGCCATAGCCCTTCAGGGTTTCCGCCAGAAACCGTGAACCCGTCATTTTCGTCATTGTCATTCCCCCTCATTCGAGCCCCGGTTTGGTCCGAGGTCTCGCAAATTTCTACTCTTCGAGTTCCGCCACCCCGCCCGCGCCAAACAGCCGGACCGCATTGCCATGGGCGACCGCCCGGGCGACGTCCGCTGGGAGTTGGGCCAGCCAGTTTCGATGCCGATTGATGATATCAGCATACGCGTCCCATTGTTCGGTCACATAGGTATCGGACGCGGTCAGAAAACGGCCGGGATAGGCGGTGAACAGATCGCGCCATGCCGGGTCGATCGTCCCGCCCGGCGCGATCTCGAAACCCCGGATCGAAATCTCCGCCCAGACGGCGTCATGGGCCGCGAGTGTGCGCGCAATGACCTCGGGCGGATCGACCATGCCCGCATGAGCCCACAGTATCCTGACATCCGGCGTGTGGGCGAGAATCGCCTCGATCACCCGGGAATCCGCGTGCACATGAAGGAACCGGTCGCTCTCGGCCATCATCCGCGCGACCGTGCGGACGGTGTCACTGTCGGCATAAGTCACCTGATGCAGATGAAACTCGCCGATCCCGGCGTAGCGATCCGGGTCCCAGCGGTCCTTGAGATACGGCAGCGCGTCGGGATGCCGGAACCAGTTTCCCGAATGTATCTGGCCTCCATATGGGCGCAAGAATGGCACGACCTGGGCGGTCCCACCCTCTTTCAACAAGGCCAGCGTGTTGTCATCCGAGGTGCTGGATACCAGCGCGCGGGGCACGCCGGCCGCGCGCATCTTCGCGATGATCTGTGCCGGGCTGTAGGCAATCGTCGCGGCCTCATTGTAGTGGACGTGACCATCGAAGACCGGAATGCGCTCATCCCCCTGCACGAGGGGTGGGAAGATGGCGATCGCGGCACCCGCCGCCGCAAGCCGCGCAACATGTTTCAGCCCGAATTTCATGGTCCGATCCTGCCGCGCTTGGTGGTCTGACGCAACATGAGGCGCGTGCTAGTTTCGGTCGGTCGAAAGAAGGTCTCACGCCAACAATGGAGGCGCGGTGATGCGCTCGTTCCTGATTTCCGGAATTCTCGCCCTTGGCCTCATGGTTGCCGGTCCCATCGCCGTGGCGCAGGAGGCGATAACCAAATATGTCCGCTTCTCTCATGACGGGGAGACAGGCTTCGGCATCCTGGACGGGGCGACGATTGCCATGCTCGACGGCGACCCGATCATGGGCGCGAAGCCGACCGGACGGACGATCGCGCTCGATAGCGTCGAACTGCTGCCGCCATCCGACGCGGGCAAGGTCTTCGCGGTGGGCGTGAACTTCGCCAGCCATATGTCTTCGGCCTCAGACCGGCCGCCGCCCCTGTTCCTGAAGCTCCCGACTTCACTGACCGGCAGCGGCAGAGACATCAAGCTGCCACCGGACGCCAAAAACGTGCATTTCGAGGGCGAGTTGGTCCTGGTGATCGGCAGGCAGGCAAAGAACGTGTCCGAAGACAAAGCCATGGATTACGTGTTCGGTCTGACGGCCGGCAACGACCTGACCGAG
>JAQCFD010000320.1 GCA_027618305.1 Pseudomonadota bacterium | reverse complement strand
CCTGGCCAGCCTCGCCGCGGCTTTGGCACCCGACATCGGATGGCTGCTGACCGCACGCGCCGTGCAGGCCAGCGGGGCCTGCGCCACCATGGTCGTGGCGCGCGCCATCATCCGCGACACCGCCCAGGGTGCCGCCGCGGCGCGCGCGATGAGCGCCCTGGCCATCGCGATGGCCGTCGGCCCCTCCGCCGCGCCGCTCATCGGCGGCCAGCTTGTGACGTGGTTCGACTGGCGCGCTACGTTCTACTTCACCAGTTTGATCGGTACGGTCACAACATTCGCCGTCGTGCGTTATCTCGAGGAGACTTTGCCACTCAATCTGCGCCGCACATCGGGTGCCGGCGCGCAGGTGGTGACGTATCTCCGCTTGTTCGGGAATCCCGTTTTCGTCGGATACAGCCTGACCGTGGCATTCGCGAGCGGCGCCATGCAGGCCTTTCTGACCGCGTCGCCAATCGTTTTGATTGTCCAGATGGACGTCCCACCCGCCATCTACGGGATCTGCGTGATGGCCATGCCGATGTTTTATATGGTCGGCAGCTTCCTCGCGGGTCGGCTGACATTGTGGGTGCCGATCGACAGCATTGTCCTGGCCGGTGCGCTTGCGAGCGCCGGCGGCGGGTTGCTGCAGCTCGCCTTTGGCCTTGGAGTCGGTGGGAGCGACGTCACACCGCTGCATGTGCTCGGCGCCTTCGCCATCTCGAATACGGGCACCGGCCTCGTCCTCGCCTGCTGCTATGCGCAAGCGCTCAATACGGTCACACCCTCCTACGCCGGCGCCGCATCCGCACTCAGCGGCTTCATTCATATGGGTTGGGCATTCCTGATCACGTTCACCGTCGCCAGTGTCCCGCATCTGACATCGTTGCCGCTCGGAATCGCACAAATGACGACAACCGGGCTCAGCCTGACCACAGCCCTGCTGCTTGTTTTCGTCTTCAAGCGTCGCGCTCAGACCGGCGCGTAGAAGGTGCCCTCGACTTCGAAAATATCATCCTGGTTCAGCGCCGACACCTCGAGGATCGTGCGCGGCGGATAGGGCCCGCCCGACCACAGCTCCGCCTGAACCTTGTTCACGATCGGCCGATAGCGATCCATATCGGTGACATAGACGGTCAACCGGACAGCATCGCCCAACCCAGCGCCCTCCGATGCCGCGATATGCGCCATGTTCACGAATGCCTGACGGATGCGGTTTTCATCGCCCGCGACCAGCTCATTGGTCGCCGGATCGATGCCCCGCATGCCCGCGACGAACACATAATCACCGGCCCGGCTCGCCAGCGACCAGGTGCCGGTCGGCTCGATGGCACCCGTCGGGTCCAGATATTTCACGGCAGAAGTTTCTTGGCTCACGGAAGTCATCCGGCTGGTGGAACGGATCGAAGCCGTAAGTCTACGTCGCCCGCCCGCATGCCGTCTATTCTCCGAAGGTCTCGGCGCTTGTTGAGGCGTTCGCGCGGGCGTTGCGTACAAGCACGCGTACAATAGCGCGGATGAACGGATCTGCCTGCTGAATCTTGGATTCGAACACATCGACGGGAATCACACGCAGGACCGTGTCTTGCGTACACATGGCGGTGCCCATCCGCGGCCGGTCGTCCACCAGTGCCATCTCGCCGAAAACCGCTCCCGCTGTCAGATTACCGAGCACCTTGCCGTCCGCCTGTCCGGCGACGGATTTACGAATTTCCACGGCGCCGGATTCAACGATATACGCCTCCGCCCCCAGGTCACCCTCCCGGAAGACCGTATCCCCCGCCGCGATGACGCGTGTCCCGTACTTCCAATCCGTCTTCGACCGCTGGATGTTCATCGCCTATCCGTTTCCGACCCTGAATCGGGGGCCGGGACAGATCATCGTCCAATTGCGTGAACAATCCGTTGATTGCGTGTCGCCGGCTCCCCGCTACAGTCCGAACACCCGGACCGCGTTGTCGCCCCGGATCGCCGCGATTTCCCCCGCCGGACGCCCATCCACCAGATCATAGAGTTTCGGAACATCCGCCGGCATCGGCAGATCGGTGCCGAACATCACCTTTTCCGGTCCGGCTATATCGATCACCAGCTGCAGCGCCGCCGGGTCATAGACGATGGCGTCATAGTAGATCTGGCTGAAATAGTCGCTGGGCAGTTTCGGAATATCGAACTTGGCCAGGGTCTCGACGCCGAAGAACATGTCCACCCGTCCGTTTACGAACGGGATGTAACCGCCGCCGTGGCTGGCGATGATCTTGATGTCCGAATAGCGCTCGAAGAAGCCGTCGATGGCCATGCGCGCCAGGGCGATGGTGGTGTCGTACATGAAGCCTGCCGCCGGCATCAAAATGCGCTCATGACCATAATTGACGTCCTTGGCGCCCAGGGGTGCCGTCGGGTGCACGAGCACCGGAAAAGCATGCTTGTGCAGGGCTTCCCAGACGGGTGCGAACAGCGGGTCGATCAGGTGGCGCTTGCCGATATGGGCAACGCACATGACACCCACCGCACCGAGTTCGATACAGCGTTCGAGCTCGGCCAGCGCCGCATCGGGATATTCCCACGGCAGTGAGGCAAACCAGCGGATGCGGTCAGGATAGGCGGTCTGCCCCGCCGCCATCTCGTCATTCGCGAGCCGCGCCGTCGCGACGCTGATGGCCTCGTTGCCGAAATGCACGTTGGGTGACGTCAGCGAGACGATGGAGATGTCGATGCCCAGCCGGTCCATCATCTCGACCCGCTTGTCATAGTCGAACGCCTCGACCTCGAGCGCGCAGGCCGGGGTGCCGTATTCGACCAGATAGTTCCGGCGGTCTTCCATGTCCGCGATTTCGTATGCGGGCGCGCCATGTTTCTTGATCATGCCGAGCCAGCCATCGCCGAACATGTGGGTGTGGATATCGATCGTGGGCATGGCGAGAAGACTCCGTATGAGGACAAAGGCCGGGGTGATCGTGTTAAAATAGGCCGTTGCGCCCGCCTTGTCAGGACCATCTGGCGAAAACGGAAACGCTCAACAGGCGAGACCGGTCCTTCAATCCGGGAACGCCGGCCAGCGCTCCCGTTAAGCTTTCCCACACGTGCAGGGGCAAAAGCATACCCGCAGACGATGAGGAGAGCGAAGCCATGTTCGATATCCGGCTCAACGAGGAACAGCGCGCCTTCCAG
>JAQCFD010000319.1 GCA_027618305.1 Pseudomonadota bacterium | reverse complement strand
TGAGATGCTCGGGAATTTTTCCTTTGGCGATTATTTCAAGGAACATGCGATCGAGCTGGCCTGGAACCTGATCACCAAGGAATACGGCTTGCCCGCCGATCGGCTGACCGCGACCGTCTATGCCGATGACGACGAGGCGTTCGATCTTTGGAAGAAGATCGCGGGCCTGCCGGAAGACAGGATCATCCGCATCGCGACCCACGACAATTTCTGGGCCATGGGCGACACCGGGCCCTGTGGGCCGTGTTCGGAAATATTCTTCGACCATGGTGACAAAATACCCGGCGGACCGCCGGGCAGTCCGGACGAGGATGGCGACCGGTTTATCGAGGTCTGGAACCTGGTGTTCATGCAGTATGAGCAACGTAGCGCGGACCTTCGCGAGGACCTGCCGAAACCGTCGATCGACACAGGCATGGGGCTGGAACGGATCGCCGCGGTCCTCCAGGGCAAGCACGACAATTACGATATCGACCTGATGCGCGGCCTGATCGAGGCGTCCGCCCATGCGGCCAACGTGGATCCGGACGGCGAGGGGGCGGTCAGCCATCGGGTGATCGCCGACCATCTGCGTGCCTGTTCCTTCCTGATGGCCGACGGTGTGCTGCCGTCGAACGAAGGCCGCGGCTACGTGCTGCGGCGAATCATGCGGCGCGGCATGCGTCACGCCCATCTGCTGGGCTGCCAGGATCCGCTGATGCATCGCCTGGTGCCGTCGCTGGTGTCGGCGATGGGCGACGCCTTCCCGGAGTTGCGCCGGGCCCAGCCGCTGATCACCGAGACCTTCCGGCTGGAAGAAGAGCGCTTCAAGCAGACCCTCGATCGCGGCTTGAAGCTGCTCGAAGAGGAAACCGACAAACTTGGCGACGGTGATGATCTGTCCGGTGATGTCGCCTTCAAGCTGTATGACACATTCGGTTTTCCGCTCGATCTGACGGAAGACATCCTGCGCGGCCAGGGGCGTTCGGTCGACAACACCGCATTCGATGCCGCGATGGACGCGCAGCGCGCCGCCGCACGGCGCGCCTGGTCCGGTTCGGGCGATGTGGCGACCGAGGAAGTCTGGTTCGATATCCGCGAAGAGACCGGTGCCACCGAATTTCTGGGCTATGACACGGACATGGCCGAGGGGAAGGTCACCGCGATCGTCGTCGATGGCCAGCGCGTCGAGAGCGCAGCACCCGGGCAGGATGTCGCGGTCATCGTCAACCAGACACCGTTCTATGGCGAATCCGGCGGCCAGATGGGCGATGCCGGCGTGATGTTCAGCCCGAACGGCGCAGAAGTGGCGGTGCGCGACACGGCGAAGAAACTCGGGGATTTGCATGTCCATCTCGGGACCGTCGCGGGCAAGCCGCTGTCGGTCGGCGAGGTGGTCGAGTTGCGCATTGATACCGCACGCCGGGATCGGCTGCGGGCCAACCATTCCGCGACCCACCTGCTGCATGAAGCGCTGCGCGGCGAGTTGGGCGCGCATGTTGCCCAGAAGGGCTCGCTGGTGGCACCGGACCGTTTGCGTTTCGATATTTCTCATACCAAGCCGATGGATGCCGCGGAAATTTCTGCGGTCGAGGCCGTGGTCAATGCGCGGGTCGCCGTCAACGCGCCGGTCATCACGACCCTGATGACGCCCGACGAGGCGATCGACGCCGGTGCGCTGGCCCTGTTTGGCGAGAAATACGGCGACGAGGTGCGCGTGGTCGCCATGGGCGGTCCCACCGATGACGGCAAAGACCGAGTGGCCTATTCCGTGGAGCTGTGTGGCGGGACCCATGTTCGCCGGACGGGCGATATCGGCCTGATCAAGATTGTCGCGGAAAGTGCGGTATCGGCCGGTGTGCGTCGGATTGAGGCCCTCACGGGCCCCGATGCGCGCGCCTATCTCGAGACCCAGAACCGCCTCTTGCACGAGACGGCCGACATTTTGCGCACCACGCCGGATGCCGTTCCCGAACGCGTTGCGCAGCTGCTTGAAGAACGCAAGAAACTCGAACGCGAATTGACGGAGACCCGGCGCAAGCTCGCGGCCGGTGGCGGCGGGTCGTCGGCGGCCGATGACGCGTCGCGTGATATCGGCGGCGTGACCTACACCGCACGGGCACTGTCGGATGTGCCGCCGCGTGAACTCAAAAGCCTGGTCGATGACTTGAAGGACAGCATCGGCACCGGCATCGTTGCCGTGGCGGGCGCCTATGACGGCAAGGGTTCGATTGTGGTCGGGGTGACGTCGGATCTGATCAAGCGGTTCAGCGCAGTTGATCTCGTTCGGATCGGCGTGGCCGAGCTGGGCGGTAAGGGCGGCGGCGGGCGCCCGGATATGGCTCAGGGCGGCGGCCCGGACCCGACGAAGACCGAAGCCGCGCTGGCGGCGATCGAGGCGGCCCTGAAGAACGAACTGGCCGTCTGATCGGCGGGAAGAAGGAGTGAGCATGCGCTTCGAAGGCACCGAGACCTATGTTGCGACCGAGGATCTGCAGATCGCGGTCAATGCCGCGATTACCCTAGAGCGGCCGTTGCTGGTGAAGGGAGAGCCGGGAACCGGAAAGACCGTCCTGGCGCACCAGATCGCCGATGCGCTGGGGGCGCCGCTGATCGAGTGGCATGTCAAATCCACGACCAAGGCCCAGCACGGGCTGTATGAATATGACGCCGTGGCGCGGCTGCGTGATGGCCAGCTGGGAGAAACGCGTGTCCAGGACATCTCCAACTACATCGTCCGGGGCAAGCTCTGGGAGGCGTTCGAGAGCGACCAGCGGCCGGTCCTGCTGATCGACGAGATCGACAAGGCGGATATCGAATTTCCCAATGATCTGCTGCTCGAGATCGATCGGATGGAGTTCTACGTCTACGAGACAAAGCAGACGATCGCGGCACGCCATCGCCCGATCGTGATCATCACGTCGAACAACGAGAAAGAACTGCCTGACGCGTTTCTGCGCCGTTGTTTCTTCCACTACATCGCGTTTCCCGACGCCGACACCATGACCCGGATCGTCGATGTGCATCATCCCGATATCAAGAAACGCCTGCTGCGCGAGGCGCTGACGTCGTTTTATGATCTGCGCGAGGTGCCGGGCCTCAAGAAGAAACCCTCCACGTCCGAGCTGCTCGACTGGCTGAAACTTCTTATGGCCGAGGATATCGACCCCGAGGAGTTGCGTACCAACGATCCGGCGAAGCTGATCC
>JAQCFD010000318.1 GCA_027618305.1 Pseudomonadota bacterium | reverse complement strand
GGGCGGGTCGCAGACCCGCCCCTACGAGAGGCTGTTGTAGGGGCGGGTTTCAAACCCGCCCGTTCGAACACGCCCGCGCAGCTAATCCGGGAAGAAGCGGCTCTTCGGGCGGTCGAGGCCGAGATTTTCGCGCAAGGTCGTGCCCTCATACTCGGTGCGGAACAGGCCGCGTTTCTTCAGCAGCGGCACGACCTCGTCCATGAACGGGTTCATCAGCGCGGGGATCACCGGGGGCATGTAGTTGAATCCGTCGGCGTCCGGGTCGCACCAGTCCTGAATGAGATCCGCGATCTGCTCGGGCGTGCCCGCGGTGGTGTAGTGGCCCCGCCCGCCGGCGAAGCGCGCCAGCAGCTCGCGCAGCGTGAGCCCTTCCTTGTCGACGATGCGCACGATCAGTGCGGCGCGGCTCTTCATGGTCTCGAGGCCCTCGGGATCAGGGAAGTCAGACACCTTGAGGGGCTGGTCGAGATCGAGATGGGAGAAGTCGTGCCCCGCGAAGCGCTGGGACAACGTCCGGCGACCCACCTCCGGGTCCATCCGGGCGTTCAGCTCCATCAGGTTCGCCTTCGCCTCGGCCTCGGTGCCGCCGATCACCGGATTGAGGCCCGGCAGGACCACCACCTGGTCGGCGTTGCGCCCGAAATCGGCCGCGCGCTTCTTGATGTCCCGGTAGAATTCCTGGGCGGTTTCCTTTTCGAGATGCGCTGTAAAGATCGCCTCGGCGTGCAACGCTGCGAAGTCCCGCCCCCGGTCCGACGCGCCGGCCTGCACCAGCACCGGCCGGCCCTGGGGGCTGCGGGGCACATTCAAAGGCCCCTTCACCTGGTAGTACTCGCCCTTGAAGTCGATGGGCGTGATCCGCGAGAGATCGCCGCTGACGCCGCCGCCGGAACGGTCGTCCACCAGCGCGTCGTCGGCCCAGCTGTCCCACAGATCCTTCACCGCGGCGACGAACTCCTCGCCCATCTCGTAGCGGTCGCCATGGGCGGTGTGCTCGCGCCCGTAATTGGCCGCGACTGCCTCGACCCAGGTGGTGACGATGTTCCACGCCGCCCGGCCGCCGGAGATGTGGTCGATCGAGGCGAACTGGCGGGCCAGGTTATAGGGCTCGGAATAGGTGCACGACCCCGTCGCCACCAGCCCCACATGCTCGGTCTCCATGGCGATGGCCGCGAGCATGATGACCGGGTCGGGCCAGAAGCGGCCGGACTCCATGGCGTCGTTGGTCATCATCAGCACGTCGGCGAAGAAGATGGAATCGAGCTTCGCCGCCTCGGCCTGCTTGGCGAGATCGACATAGTAGGAGATGTCCATCAGGGAGCGCGGGTCCGCACCGGGATGGTCCCACGCCGTCTCGTGATGGCCGCGGGACTGGATGAACAGGTTGATGTGGATGGGCTTGGGCATGGGAAAACCGGTGGGTTGCTATCGTTGCATTGTGACGGCCCGAGTTTGCCCTGTGGGCGCGGGAAATGGGAGTCCGTGTGGCAACCCACCGCATATACCGTCATGCCCGAACTTGATCGGGGCATCCAAATCGAGAACCAAATGCACCCCTCTTGATGCGTGCACACCATCTCCGGCGGTCGCGGCTCATGGACACCATTTCCCTGCCGCCATAAACTCCGCCGCAGACTGTTGGGAGTGAAGCCAGGCAATGGCAGTACAACGTGCCCGGAGAAGGCTTGCAGCCATCCTTGCCGCCGATGTGGTGGGCTATTCGCGCCTGATGCGGGCCGATGAGGCCGGCACGCTGGCACAACTGAATACGATCCGCCGGGAGCTGCTTGCTCCCAAGGTCGCCGAGTATGGCGGGCGCATCGTCAAGACCACCGGCGACGGCATCCTGATCGAGTTTCCCAGCGCGGTGGACGCCGTTCAACTCGCCATCGATGTGCAGGAAGAGATGGCCCGGCGCAACGCGGACATCGCCGAAGACCTGCGCATGGTTTTTCGCATGGGAATCAATGTTGGCGACGTGATTGTCGAGGATGACGACCTGTTCGGCGACGGGGTGAATGTCGCTGCCCGCCTGGAAGGATTGGCCGAACCCGGCGGTATCTGCGTGTCCGCGAACGCCTATGAGCAGGTACGCGACAAGGTGCAGACCATTTTCGAGGACTTGGGCGAACAGGAGGTCAAGAATATCGACCGGCCGGTACGCGCATATCACGTGAGTTTTGGACCAGGCGACACTGCGCACGGGGACCCCGGCGAATCGAGCAAGGCCACGCCGCGTTCACTGCCCGATAAACCGTCCATCGCGGTTCTCCCGTTTGACAATATGTCGAACGATCCGGAGCAGGAATATTTCTCCGACGGCATGGCCGAAGACATCATCACCGAGCTGGCACGCTTTCGCGAACTGACCGTGATCGCCCGCAATTCGACCTTTCAGTTCAAGAACCAGACGACCGATATTGCCAGTGTCGGCCGCGAGCTGGGAGTGCGTTTTGTGGTTGAGGGCAGCGTACGACGCGCCGGCCAGCGCGTCCGTATCAACGCGCAGCTAGTTGAGGCGGACAGCGGCGCCCATGTCTGGGCCGACCGCTGGGACCGCAACATGGACGATATCTTCGCCGTGCAGGACGAGTTGACCCGAACGATCGCGGCAAACCTGGGCGTGCGGGTACAGCACGCCGCTCTTGACCGATCTCTGCAAAAAAATCCATCCGACCTCGATGCCTATGACTGCGTATTACGCGCACGCCGCTATACAGAGCTGCTCGACGAAGATGAACATGCCAAGGCGCGCGATCTTCTCGAACAGGCAATCGAACTCGACCCCGACTACTCCCAGGCCCACGCGCTCCTTGCCAACGTGTATCTGGCCGAGCACCGGTTCGGTTCGAACCCGCGGCCCGATCCGATCGGGCGTGCCCTGCGGATGGCCCGGCGGGGTGTCGAGCTCGACCCGCAAAACGCCTATGCCCGCTGCTGGCTGGCCATCGTGCATTATTTTCTGCACGAGAATGAAAGCTTCCGGGCCGAGGCGCAACGCGCGCTGACCCTCAACCCCAACGATGCCGAAACGCTGGCCGAACTGGGCCATTTTTACACTTGGATGGGAGATTTCGAGCGGGGCATCGCGCTGACTCGTCAGGCCGTCGCCCTCAACCCGCTGCATCCCGGGTGGTATTATTTTGCCTTTGCCAAATATCACTACAATCAAGGTGACTACACGCA
>JAQCFD010000317.1 GCA_027618305.1 Pseudomonadota bacterium | reverse complement strand
AGTAGGTGGCGACGGATTCCGGCCAGTAGTCGAGTTCCGCCTGGCGCAGCTCGCGCAGCGGTTTGGCCGGGATGCCGGCCCACAGCTCGCCCGCCTTCACGACCTTGCCCGGCGAGACGACGGCGCCCGCGGCGACCATCGCGCCCGTCTCCACCACCGCGCCATCGAGCACCACCGAACGCATGCCGATAAAGCAGCGCGACTGGAGGGTGCAGGCATGAATCAAAGCGGAATGACCGATGGTGATCTCGTCGCCGATGATGGTCGGCATGTGGTCCGAACCGTCCTCGCGCGGGCCGTTCAGGTGGATCACCGTCCCGTCCTGGATATTCACCCGCTCGCCGATCCGGATATGGCTGCCGGCATCGCCGCGGATGACGCAGGAGTACCAGACACTCGACCCGGCACCGATGTGCACATCGCCGATCACGGCGGCGTTGTCGGCGATGAACACGTCGTCGGCGATGGTCGGCGTGACGCCGAGATAGGGTTTGACGGGGTTGGTCATGGTGAAATTCCTTTGTTTTCGTCTGTCTCCGGCATCCTCACCCTGAGCCTGTCGAAGGGTGAGCCTGTCGAAGGGTGAGCCTGTCGAAGGGAAGAATGCCACCTCATGCTTCGACAAGCTCAGCATGAGGAATCATCTGGCTAGAGTCCCGCGCCCTCATCGGCGCCGATCAGCAGGTTGAGTGTCTGGACCGCCTGCCCGGACGCCCCTTTTCCCAGATTGTCGAGCACGCCCGCAACCACAGCCTGACCGGTCCGGTCGTTGTGCAGCACATGGAGGCGCAGCGCGTTGGTGCCGTTCAGCTCTTCCGGGTCGAGGGTCGCGACCGCTTCATCCAGGGGTGCCACGGTGACGAATTTCTCGCCCGCATAGTGGTCCGCCAGCGCCGCATGCAGATCACCGGCGGTGGGCGTGCCCGGCAGATGCCAGAGCGCCAGGGGCACCTGTACCAGCATGCCCTGCCGGTACTTCGCCACGCTGGGGACGAACAGGGGCGCATGGCCCAGGCCCGACCAGCGCTGGATCTCCGGCACATGCTTGTGTTGCAGGCCGAGCGCATAGCTGTAGACGACCGAATCCGTGTGGTTGTCCGCGCCCGGATCCTCGAAGGCTGCGATCAGCGACTTGCCGCCGCCCGAATAGCCCGACACGGCGTTGATCGAGATCGGATAATCCGCCGGCACGAGCCCGGCGGCGACCAGCGGGCGGAGCATCGCCACCGACGTGATCGCGTAACAGCCGGGATTGCTGATCCGCGCCGAGGCCCGAATCTCATCGCGATGACCCTTGTCATATTCGGGAAACCCATAGGCCCAGCCGTCGACTGTGCGGTGGGCCGTCGAGGCGTCGATCACCACCGTGCCACCGTCGATCATGGCGACGGCGTCGCGCGCGGCATCGTCGGGCAGGCAGAGGATGGCCACGTCGGCCGTGTTCAGCGCATCGCGCCGCGCGAGGGCATCCTTGCGCGCCTCCTCGCCCAGATGAATAAGCGAAATGTCCGCGCGCGGCGAGAGCCGCTCGTTGATCTGCAGGCCGGTGGTCCCGACCTCACCATCGATGAAGACTTGTGTTGTCATAACGGGAAGGATGTAGCGCGTCTGACCGGAAACGGAAAGAGCGATGCCCGCACCGCCAGGGCCGAGACCGTCACAGGGTGCCGGGTGCACCAGCCCGCCAGATTTATTCCGTCACAAATTCTGAAGTAGTTGTGACTGGCATGACAGGCGTCCAGACTTCAAATAGGGCAGCGAAAGGTAGTGCCATGATTTCCAATCTCAAATCCCACATCATTATCGCCGCTTCCCTGTTCGCGCTCACCCTGTCTCCGTTTGGTGCGGCGAGCGCCCAGGACAAGGCCCCCTTGCCCGACTATGTGATCGAGGAATTCGGCAGTCCGCCGGCCGTGCCCGATGGACCGCTGTCCGAAGCACTGCAATCGGCCGTGACCGTAGCATTCGTCGACAGCATGGAGCGGACGACCTGGCAGGAACCCCAGATAGACGCCCTGGAAGAGATCGTCGCGGCCAATGACCCGCGGGTCGCCTGGCTCATCGCCGATCTGATGCGGTTTGCGCCCAGCCGGCAGTTGAATTCGGATCTCTCCGATGCGGCCGCCCAATTGCTGGGCATCGAACCGCCGCGGGACAACCATTGGGGCGTGATCACCGACCATCTCATCGCCTGGGACATACCCGCACCCCCGGACTATTTGCGCTTCAAGCGCGCCATTTTCACGACCCTCGTTCCGGGCTGGGACAAGATCTTCGTGCCCGGCGACATCGACTGGCGGCACGTCTCCTGGGGCGGGGTGCTGATCGACGATCACGCGTTTGAAGAGGCGCTGCGGTCGTGCAACTGCATCCCCGCAGCGGACAATCCCGAGACGAGCAGCGCAGAAGACGCGGCCTGGCTCGACGACGACGACATCGTCTTCGGCGTCGTGATCAACGGCGAAGCGCGCGCCTATCCCCGCCAGATCATGGAAGTGCGCGAGATGGTCAACGACACGCTGGGCGGGCGTGATCTGGGCATTCCCTACTGCACCCTGTGCGGTTCGGCCCAGGCCTATTTCACCGACCGGCTTCCCGCGGGCGTCGAGCGGCCGATCCTGCGCACGTCGGGGCTGCTGATCCGTTCCAACAAGGTGATGTACGACCTCAACACCCATTCCGTGTTCGACACGTTCCTGGGCACCGCGGTGACCGGGCCGCTCGCGGCGAAAAACCTGAAACTCCCGCAGGCGAGCGTCGTGACCACCGACTGGGGAACCTGGAAGGAACGCCACCCCGAGACGACGGTGTTGCTCGAACGCTACGCGCTCGGCCGCGACCCGGACTTCCGCAATGGCCGGGACGCCAACGGCCCGATCTTCCCGGTCGGCAACGTCGATCCGCGCCTGCCGGTACACGAAGACATCATCGGCGTCGTGACGGCGTCGGGAAAACCGGTGGCGTTCCAGCGCAGCCGGGCGATCGTCGCGCTGAAACAGGGTGCTGAAATCACATTCGAGAATGTTCGCCTGCAGCTCGAGGCCGGCGGCATCAAGGCCGTGGACGCAGATGGCTCAGACCTGGGCAGCCACCAGGCCTTCTGGTTCGCCTGGTCCCAGTTCCACCCGCAGACCGAGCTCTGGGAAGGCTAAAAGCAACCCGCCACCCGCCAAAGAAAACGGCGTCCCCGGGAATGGGGACG
>JAQCFD010000316.1 GCA_027618305.1 Pseudomonadota bacterium | reverse complement strand
CGGCCGGCGCGATCAGGTTGCGGCGGCGAATCTCGACACGGTCGATGCCCATCTCCACCGCCGCCCGGTCGAGCAGCTGCTCGATCGCGATGATCGCCTCGGGCCGCCCGGCCCCCCGATAGGGCCCCAGCGGCGCGGCGTTGGTCAGGGTCATGGTCACGTCGATATGGATCGCCGGGATCGTGTAGACGCTGGCCAGGCAGTTCTTGGTGTTGTTGGTGGCGAACACCGCGGAGAAGGTCGTCAGATACGCCCCCATCCCGACCCGGTTGTCGACGCGAAGCCCGGTGATCACGCCGTCCCCGTCGAACGCCATCTCGGCTTCGATCAGCGTGTCGCGCCCCGCCGTGTCGGCGAGGAAACTCTCCAGCCGCGTGTTGCACCATTTGACCGGCCGGTCGACCTGGCGCGCGGCAAACAGGATGGCGGCATATTCGGGATAGGGATGGGCCTTCATGCCGAAGCCGCCGCCCACGTCGTGGGTCAGCACCCGCAGCTGGTCCGGCTCGACCCCGAAGACCTGGGCCGCGAACATCTTCGAGACCAGCCCCACACCCTGGGTGGGGGCCGTCAGGGTGTAGCGGCCGAGGCTCTCATCCCACTCGCCGACACCGCCGCGCGGCTCCATGGAGACCGGCGCGAGGCGCGTGTCCAGAAGTTCGACCCGCGCGACGTGAGCCGCGCTGTCGAACGCGGCGGCCACGGCGTCGCCATCACCATGCTCCCATTCGAAGGCGACGTTACCCGGGGCGCTGTCCCAGATCCGGGGGGCACCCTCGGCCATGGCATCGGCCACGCCGGGCACCGCCGGCAGACTCTCGATATCCAGCTCGACCGCCTCGGCCGCGTCGGCCGCCTGGGCCGACGTCTCGGCGATGACCAGCGCCACCGCCTCGCCCGCATGGCGGACTTTTTCATAGGCCAGCACCGGCTTGGGTGCCGCGGCCATCGTCATGCCGTCCTTGCCGGGGAAGCTGATCGCCGGCGGGATGTCGCCAAGTCCCGCGGCTTTCAGGTCCGCCCCGGTGATCACCGCCAGCACGCCGGGCATCGCCAGCGCCGCGGCGCCATCGACGCCGCGCAGGACGCCGTGGGCCACGGGCGACCGCACGAAGGCGCCAAAGGCCTGACCCGAAAGATTGATGTCGTCGGTGAAGCGCCCCGCCCCGGTCAGAAGCGGGATGTCCTCGCTACGCAGCGCGTCGCCGTCGCTGCCGTAACGCGCAGTGATGTCGTCCACGGTTTCGTCTCCTCGACCATCCGCCCCGGCATTCTTGCGGCCGGGGTCGGCAAACAGTCTAGGAGAAGAGTCCGAATGCGGGAAGCGGCCTGTTCCGCCTAGAAGCGGTAGAACGCCTCCGAGTTCGTGACCATGATCTTCTTGCGCATGGCCTCGTCGGGCACCCACTGGCCGAAGGCCTCGACCGGGTCGGCGTCGTTCGGGTTGACCTCATTCTTGTTCGGGTGGGGCCAGTCCGTGCCCCAGATCACCCGGTCTTCGTTCGCCTCGATCAGCGCGCGCGCCATGGGCTGGCAATCGTCGTAGGGCGGCAGGTCGGTCGCGCTGACCCGGTTGGCACCGGAGATCTTGATCCAGGTATTGCCGTCGCGCACCAGCTTCAGCAGGGCCTGGAAGCCTTCGGCCTCGATGCCGGCGGCGGCCGGCTGATAGGCGAAATGACCGATCGACATGGGCGTGGTCATCTTCTCGAACACCGGCATCAGGCCGACGATGTCCTTGCCCGGGAACAGCCACTCGATGTGCCAGTTGAACGGCTTGATGCGCGCTTCCAGCTCGGGGATCGCGTCGAGTTCCAGCGGCATGCCGCCCTTGTTGTCGATGTTCAGGCGCACACCGACGATGCCCTGGTCGCTCAGTTCCTGGAGCTGGGCGTCGGTGAAGTCCATGGTCATGGCGCACACGCCGCGGGCCCGGTTCGGGGTCTCAGCGTTTAGCGCGTTCATGCCGTCGAGGATGGCGGAATTGTCCGTGCCGTAGACCGACGGCTGGGTGAACACGACTCGGTCGATACCGAGCGTCGCGTGCAGCTTCTTGAGCTCTGACAGCGGTGATTCCGGCGGGTTGTAGCCACGGTCGGGCGACAGGGGATAGCGGTTCTCGAACACATGCACATGGGTGTCGATCGAACCCTTGGGCAGGGTGATGTTCGGCTTGCGCGGGTTACGGTCGGGCGCAATGCAATCTCTGATGTCGCTGTTCACGGCGAAGCCTCTTCTCTGATTTTCGTGTTTGTTTGATGATCTGACGTCCCCGCCGGGCCGACGGAAAGGTTTCCCTATCACATATTCCCGGCGGGCCGAAAGCCGTCCAGCGCGGCGATTTCCAGCACCAGCTTGTTGATCACCGCGCGGGCGAAATCCACCGGCGATTCCGTCACCACAGTGAAGGCCCCCGGGCCACCGATGACGACCTCGCGGAAGTAGCCGTCGAGGTCATATTTCACCCCTTCGACCTCCGTCTGTTCCTGCTGCGGGTTGATGACCAGGCCGTTGATGGTGATGCCTTTTGACAGCGCCCGGTCGCGCGCCGCCGCGACTTCCTCCTCCAGCCCGCGGGAATCACGCCCGTCGGCGGAGATGTCGATCACCTGACGGGTGCCCTCGATGCCGTTGGCATTGAACAGGACGGCGGCGAAGTCGAGCGCGCCCGTGATCGACGTCAGCCCACCCTTCGGGATTGGGTTTGCGTCGATCGCCAGGGCAAAGGCCGCCGCGTCCGTCGCACTGGCGATCACGGTCCAGCCGACGGTCACCCGCTGGGTCACCGACCATTCGACATAGGTCACCGCCACCCGGCCAAGCGGGCCGGACAGCATGGCGGAGATCACGCGCGGGTCGGTCAGGGCCTGCACATAGCCGACGCGCTGCAGATCGACCTCGCCGCCGTCGATCGAGGCCGAGACGTCGACCGCGAGGACCAGCTCCACGTCGACGGGGATTTCCTGGGCCGCCGCGGGCGGGACACTCATGAAAAGAATCAACGCTGCGAACACGCCAATCCATGCTCCGAGACGCCGCCTTCGGCGGCGCCTCAGCATGAGGTTGGATGGAAGCGAGTCACCTTGATGAGCGCGCATCGCGCGCGTCTCGAAGGGCGAGGCCGGCATGATCCGGCTGTTCATCCTAGGCAAGATTCGCGCGATAGAAGTCGAGCAGCCGGGCGATCACCTTGGCATACACGTCGGGGTTGCGCGGCTCA
>JAQCFD010000315.1 GCA_027618305.1 Pseudomonadota bacterium | reverse complement strand
CATCGAACGGCTGGGGCGATCTTTATGCCGTGCTGTTTTTCGGCATCATCGGCTGGATCATGAAACGAATGGGCTGGCCCCGCCCGCCGATGATCCTGGGCTTCGTGCTGGGCGGTTTGATCGAGCGCTATTTGTGGATTTCGGTGCTGCGTTATGACTTCGACTGGCTGGGTTTCCCGATCGTCGTCACCCTCCTGGCCCTGACATTCTTCGGCTTGGTCCGCCCAGCGGTCCGTAATTACCGGCAGTCCAAGCAAGAATCAAGGACACCGATGCGCTTCGATCTGCAGTGGCGCCGTCCTGCGGCGGATGCCTGGTTTGCCTGGGCGGCGATGGCGCTGTTCATCGTCACCGTGGTTGCTTCGGCACGGTGGGAGTTTGGCGCCAAACTCATTCCCCAAGCCGCTGCCTGGGCTGGCATTCTCTTCACGGGAATTCATCTCATGGGGCGGCTCGTTCGCGTGGAGGGCGTCGAGGCGCCGGCCGTCGATTCCGAACTTGAGGGAATTTCCGGCGCCGACATCGTCGGCCGGGGGACGGTATTCTTCGGCTGGTGCCTCGGCTATCTCGGGGTAACCGCGCTGATCGGGCTGTTGCCGGCGATGTTCCTGTTCCTAGTCGGCTATATGCGCTTCCAGGGCCGCGAGAGCTGGCGGCTGTCATTGACCATTGTCGTGCCGATCTGGATCTTCTTTTACGTGCTGTTCCATCAGTTCGTACATGTCGTTTGGCCGCAGTCGATTTTGGGCGATCTGTTCCCCCATCTTCGGGCGATCAATGCCCTCAACATCATCTAGAAAGGTGACCATATGAGCGACGTTCAAGACCTCATTCATGACTTGGTGGCCGCCAACCGTATCCTGGCCCATGAAGGCCTGTGCGATGCCTATGGCCATATCAGCGTCCGCCATCCGGATAATCCAAATCGCTATTTGTTGTCCCGTTCCCGGAGCCCGGAACTGGTGACGGAAGAGGATATTCTGGAATTCGAGCTCGACGGCACGCCGGTCGAGGAGACCGAGCTTCCCCTCTATATCGAACGCCCCATTCACGGCAGCGTCCTGGCGGCCCGGCCCGACGTGATGTCGGTCATCCACAACCATTGTGCCGAGGTCCTGCCCTTCGCGATCACCGCGACACCGATGCGCCCCGCCATCAGCACGGCGCGGCGGCTGGGAGAGACGCTCCCGATCTGGGATATCCAAGACAAATTCGGAGATACCGATCTGCTGGTCACAACCAACGAACAGGGCCACGACCTATCGGTCAGCCTGGCCGGGCATAAGGCGGCGATCATGCGCGCGCACGGCTGCACGGTAACCGGCACATCGATCCCCGATGCCGTGCAAACCGCCATTGCGCTGCGCAATAACGCCAGCGCGATTCTCGAGGGCCTTCGTCTTGGCGAGATCATCTATCTGACTCCGGGCGAGGTGGGCGCGACGTCACCAGGCCGGGTTTCGCTGCGCGGGCATGACCGGGCCTGGGAGTATCTCTGCCGCCGGGCGGGAGTCTGACCCTCCGAACAGGCCGGCAACGATTATGCCGCCCAGTTGGGGATTCGATTCGAAGTGCCCGCCGAGGTTAAAGAGATCTATAGCGGCTTCGGCCTCGATCTCCCCGCCTTCAACGGCGATGACAGCTGGACCCTACCGATGCCGGCGCGGCTGGTCGTCGGTCACGACGGCGTTGTCACCGCGGCGGATGTCGATCCGAACTACACCAAACGGCCCGAGCCGGAAAAGACGATCGCCGATCTCAAGGCGCTCGGCTAAACCGTCTCAACACGGAATTGGAAATGGCGGTCACTTATCGGTGGCCGCCATTTTTTTCGCCTTATCGCCGCTAACCCTTACACCATCGCCGGGTTGACCATCCAGGCGACGCCCCAGCCGCCGTCGTCATTGCGCTCCAGGCAGGCGATGCCGGCGCGGGTGTAGAGGACGGGATCGTCGGTGGGATCGCCCGTCAGCAAGGTTGCCGCGATACGCTGCAGATTGGGCCGGTGGCCGCAGATCATGATGTCTTCGTCGCTGGTCCGGAATTTTTCGATCCAATCGGTCAGGTCATCCTTGGGGCCCAGTCCATCGGCCTCAACAACACCGCCGCTGGCGTCAAAATGCCCGGCGAAACCCTCTGCCGTGACGCGGGCTCGCACCGTGTGGCTGTGATAAATGGTGCCCAGCTTGAGCGGGCCTTTGGTCGTGACGAATTCACCGACCCGTTTGATGTCGTCGTACCCCTCATCGACGATCTTGCGGGCCGCGTCGTGTTCGGGCGGGCCAAGGGGTTCAGCTTCGGCGTGGAGAGAAAGATAAAGCTTCATAAAAGTGTCATTCCTAACATTTCGGGTAGCCAGAGGGCCAAGATGGGGAAGGCCGCGACGATGCCGAGCCGGACCAAATCAGCGACGAAAAACGGCCCAATGCCGTAGAAAATAGTTTGCAGCGGGATGTCAGGTCTCATGCCGTGGAGGACAAAGGGGATGATACCGATCGGCGGCGTCGTCTGGCCGATCTCAATCACCATGATGTTGATCACGCCCCACCAGATCGGGTTGAAGCCAAGCTCGATCATCAGAGGGAACACCACCGGCAGGGTGATGATCATGGCGGCGACGGTGTCGAAGATGCTGCCCAAGATGATGTACATCAGCAGAAGCAGCAACAGGACCACGGTCGGTGACAGCCCGGCATCGCGGATCACGCTGGCCAGCACCTCGGGCAGCTGTGTCAGGGTGATGAAGGACGAAAAGATGTTGGCGCCGAAAATGATGATGTAGATGAAGCCGGTCGTCGCCGCGGTCTGGCCCAGCACCCGGCGCACCGTCGGCCAGTTGAGGTTGCCCCGGAAATAGGTGAAGACGATGGCGAAGATGCTGCCGACCGAAGCGGCTTCCAGGATGGTAAAGATGCCGCCATAAATACCGCCGGATACGACGAAAGCCAGGGTGATGACACCCCAGGCACCCCGGATCATCGGCAGGCGCTCTGCCCAAGTAATGCGGGTTCCCGCCGGCCCCATGTCGGGGCGCACGCGGACGATGATCATGATTGCGATAAAATAGATGGCGATGGAAATCAGACCCGGGATCACGGCGGCCGTAAATAACGCGATGACGAACTGCTCGGTCAGCACCCCATAGAGCAACATCAGGTTCGAGGGCGGGATCAAGATTCCGAGGGTGCCGCCGGCGGCGATGCAGCCGATCGCCAAAGGTGGTTTGTAGTCGCGCGCCAGCAT
>JAQCFD010000314.1 GCA_027618305.1 Pseudomonadota bacterium | reverse complement strand
AAATGGCGGCGGAACTTCGCGAGCTGGGCCTGATCTAATTGAGTGGCGTGTGACGCGGTCAGGCCTCGTTGCCGTGCGGGGTGCGCGTGCCCGCGCGTGCGCCGGGGCGGGTCTGGCGCAATGCGCGGCTCAGGATGATGACGGGCAAAATGCCCGCGATCACGATCGTCAGCGCCGACAGAGCGCTTTGTTCGAGCAACTCGTCGGACGCGAACTGATAGACATGGGTCGCCAGTGTGTCGAAGTTGAACGGTCGCAGAATCAGCGTTGCGGGCAATTCCTTCATGCTGTCGACGAAGACGATGGTGCCCGCTGCAATCAGGCTGCCGCGCACCAGCGGCAGGTGGATGCGCCATAAGGTGCGTCCCGGCCCGGCGCCGAGGCTGCGTGCGGCCATGTCCATGGTTGGCCGGATTTTGCCGAGGCTGGCTTCAACCGCCCCGAAGCCCACCGCGAGGAACCGCACCACATAGGCGAAAACCAAGGCGAAGATTGTGCCGCTCAGGATCAGCCCCGTCGACACGCCGAACAGGTCGCGCGCGAGGCTGTCGATGGCGTTGTCGATGCGCGCGAAGGGAATGATGACGCCGACGGCGAGGACCGCGCCCGGAACCGCGTAACCGAGCAGGGCGATGCGGGACAATGCGCCGAACCCACGGCCCGACAGGCGCCGGCCATAGGCGAGGAAAACCGCAATCGAGACCGCGACGAGGGCGGCTGTTGCGGACAGGGTCAGGCTGTTGCGCGCGAAGGCGAAGAAAGCCTGGTTCCAGGAATCGTCGAAGAATATGATCGCATGACGCAGCAAGACCCCCGCGGGGATCAGGAAGCCGATCAAAATGGGGACGGAGCAGACGAGGACTGCGGCGACCTTGCGGCCACCATGCAAACGCACACGGGGGGATGCCTGATAGCGCGAAGAGGTGTGGTGATATTGTCGGCCGTGCCGCCCGATCCGCTCCAAAGTGATCAGGAGGACCACGAAGCCGAGCATGATCAGCGCGATCTGCGCCGCACCGCCCGCATTGCCCATCCCGAGCCAGACATTGAATACGGCGACCGTCAGCGTGTTAACGGCGAAATAGTCGACGGTCCCGAAATCCGCCAGCGTCTCCATCATGGCCAGTGCGACACCAACAACGATCGCGGGGCGTGCGAGCGGCAGGGCGACCGTGAGGAAGGTTTGCCAGGGGCCGCGGCCGAGCGTGCGGCTCACCTCAAGGACGCTTGATGATTGCTCGTGGAACGCCGCGCGGGTGAGCAGATATACATAAGGGTAAAGCACGAAGGACATGACGAAGATCGCGCCGCCCATGGAGCGGATTTCAGGGAACCAGTAGTCACGGGTGGTCTGCCAGCCGAACAGGTCGCGCAGCAGCCCCTGAACCGGCCCGGCAAATTCAAGGATGTCGGTGTACACGAAGGCAACGATATAGGCCGGGACCGCAAGCGGCAGAAGCATGGCCCATTCGAACAGCCGGCGACCGGGAAAGTCGCAGGTGCTGACCAGCCACGCCGATGCCGTGCCGATGAGGAATACGCCGATGCCGTTTCCGACCATCAGCACCAGGGTGTTCCAACTGTGCCTTGGCAGGACGGTCGACGCCAGATGGGGCCAGATATTCTCTGTCGGGAACAGCGCGATCCACGCAATCGCACCGAGCGGCGCCGCGACGACAACCGCCACCAGCACGCCGCCCAGAATCCACACGCGCCCCTGAGAGGCGCGCGTGCTCGACGACAGGTAGGCGAGGGTCGTCACGGACATTAGGGTTTCCGGCCTGAACGCTGGGGTTAATCGTTGTAGCCAACCTTGTCGACGAGCTTGAAGGCATCGGCCCGCAATTCAGCGATCCGGGCGAGGGGCATATCGTCGGGGTGAAGTTCGCCCATCGAGCGGAGGAGGCCTGCTTGCGGCACGCCGGCGACAACCGGGTATTCGAAGTTCTGCTCCGCGTACATTTGCTGGGCGAGGTCGCCGACGAGGAACTCCATCAGCTTCACGGCATTGTCCCGGTTCGGTGCTGCTTTGGTCAGCGCCATGCCGGAGATGTTCACATGGGTGCCCCGGTCGCCGATCTTCGGGAACACCGGATAGACCGACTGGGCCCAGGCGAACTGCTCCTCATTCTGCAGCATCAGCCCGAAATAATAGTTGTTGCCCAGCGAGATATCACATTCGCCTTCATTGATCGCCTTGACCTGAGCACGGTCGTTGCCCTGGGGCTTGCGTGCGAGATTGGCCTTCAGGCCGCGCAGCCAGGCCTCGGCCTTCTCCTCGCCGTGATGGGCGATCATCGCGGCCGTCAACGCGACCTGATAGACGTGATTGCCGGCGCGGGTGCAGATGCGCCCGTCCCATTTCGGATCTGCGAGCTCCTCGTAGGATTTGGGCGCGTCGTCCTTGGTAACGCGTTCCTTGGACGCGTAGACGATACGCGCGCGCTGGGTCAGTCCGTACCAATGGCCATCACTCTGACGGAATGCAGCCGGAACGTTGGTGGTCAGTTGCGCGGTCTTGACTGGTGCGGTCACACCGGCCTCGTAGGCGTCATTCAGTCGTCCTATGTCGACCGTGAGAAGCAGATCGGCCGGGGAGTTGCGGCCTTCCTGCTTCAGGCGTTCAACGAGGCCTTTCGCGGCGAATACGACGTTGACCTTCACGCCGGTATCGCGCGTGAAGGCGTTGAACATCGGCTCGATCAAAACCGGCTGGCGGTAGGAGTAAACATTCACCTCTCCGGGGTTCACCGCGGCCTTCTCCTCGGCGATGGCGCCCGTGCCGAGCAGGAGTGCGGCGACACCGGCAACGGCGAGGGCGTAAGTGGGTTTGCGCATTTTCCACTCCAGAGAATCTATTTGCGAATGAGAATGGTTCTCATTTGAAAGCCGACATTATTCCAACCGAGCTTCCAATTGCAAGTCATTCTCAATCGCAATGAAGATGCCGCATTGATCTGGGTCAAAATACGACAGACCGGTCCGACTAATTTTCCTGAACCGTGCAGAAAGTCGGGCTAGGCCGCGCGAAATCGCTCTTCGGCCATCTGGTCCGCGACGAAGTTCGTCGCCGCGCTTTCCGTATCGGCGCGCTCGAATATTTCGAGCAATGTGTCGTGGATCCGGTCGAGATGTTCGAAGATCGCCACGTCATCATGGGTGCCACCGAAATCCGTTCCGTGGGCGATCTCGATGATGCCGCCGGCGTTAATCACATAATCGGGCGCGTACAGAATTCCGCGCGCAGCCAGCTCGGCGCCATGCCTGTCT
>JAQCFD010000313.1 GCA_027618305.1 Pseudomonadota bacterium | reverse complement strand
AAACGACTTGGCGGAACCCACCCCGTGGAAACCCATACGTGATCTGGACTCTTGCTATCATTGCCGCCGGCACGGCGCTCGCATCCGCGGCATTCGTCGGGCTGGCCCGGGTTCTGCTCCTGCGTCACGGTATCCTCGACCGGCCCAACGAACGCAGTTCCCATGCGGCACCCACGCCGCGCGGGGGCGGACTGGGCGTGCTGGCGGTGCTGTTGCCGGTCTGGATCGCCATGCCGTTCTTTCTCCCCCCGGCATCAACGTCCGGCGCTCTGGCAACGGCCCAATGGGGCATTCCCCTGGCGGCGGCGCTGCTGGCCGGCGTGTCGTGGATCGACGACCTCATGACCATCGGACCCGTGCCCCGGCTCGGTGCCCACTTCACCGCGGCGTTGGCCGGTGCGTTTTTGATCGAGGGCACTGTTTTTCAAGACCTGTTGCCCGGCCCGCTCGATACTGTTGCGGTCGCCATCGGCTGGGTCTGGTTCATAAACCTGTTCAACTTCATGGACGGGATCGACGGCATCAGCGGTGTTGAAGCCGTCGCGATCGGAACCGGACTCCTGCTCATCGGCGTTTTCGGGATGCCATCGCTCGATGCGTCTCACGGCCAGGCGCTTGCCGTCGCGGCCGCAGCGCTGGGTTTCCTGGCCTGGAACTGGCCGCCCGCCCGGATATTCCTGGGCGACAGCGGCAGCGTGCCGCTCGGCTATTTGCTCGGCTGGTTGCTGCTCTCTCTCGCAGCCAGCGGGGCCTGGCAGGCCGCCACCATCCTGCCGCTTTTCTACCTTGCAGACGCGACGATCACGCTCCTTCGCCGAATCGCGCGGGGCGAGAAGTTCTGGCATGCTCATCGCGACCATTTCTACCAGGCGGCGATCAAGCGCGGCGTCTCCCATGCCCGAGTCAGCATGACGATCGCGTTTGCGAACATGTTTTTGATCGGTCTCGCATTGACCAGCGTTCTGGCCGCCCCCGGCTCCCTCCGGCCCTGGCTCGCGTTGATTGCGGCAGGGATCGTGGTCGCACTGCTTCTGGCCTGGCTCGCCGGGCCACGCAGACCGGCGCAGAATTGATCATTTAACCCCTATCTGATCCGTGAAGGGTGCTTGGCCCAAGTCTCCGGAATGGTATAAGCGGGCTATCCAACGAGGCCCGTTTATGCGCGGAAAAATTCGACTGAGTCGGGCGAATATCGCCTATGCGCACGACATCTTCATGGCGGCGGTTTCGCTGCCATTGTCGCTATGGCTGCGCATGGGGCCGTCGATCGAAACGGTTCCCACCGATTTCATTCTGCAGAGTACGCTTCTGTTCGCTGTTATCGCAGCCGCGGTCTTCCTGCCGATGGGCCTGTACAAGGGCATTTGGCGCTACGCGTCGATGAATGACCTGATTCAGATTACCAAGGCTGTCACGCTGGCTGTCCTCCTCTTCTCGCTGATTCTGTTCCTCGTTTCGCGGGGACAGTTCCTGCCCCGTTCCTTGCCGGTCATCAACTGGTTCGTCCTGATGGCGTTGCTCGGCGGCCCCCGCTTTATCTACCGCCTCATCAAGGATCGACACTTCGAGCTTTCCACGGACAACTCTGGAAAGCCGGGCATACCGGTTCTGCTCATGGGCGCCGGCGACGAAGCCGAGACCTTTATTCGAGCCATTCGCCGTCAACCCGGTGCCGCGTACCGGATTGTTGGCGTGCTCGACGAAAAGGGAAAGCGCGTTGGCCGTCAGATTCGCGACGTGCCCGTTCTGGGTACGCCTGACAATCTCGACACGGTTGTGCAACAGCTCGCTCGAAACGGCGAACGCCCCCAGCGTCTGATCGTGACAAAGGCCGGGCTCGACCCGGCCCTGATGCGGCGGCTGCTTGACCTTGCGGAAGCCCAGGGCATGACAATGGCCCGCCTGCCGCGGCTGACGGCGTTTCAGACCGGCCTCGGCGACGAGATCGAGGTAAAACCGGTTGCCGTCGAGGACTTGCTCGGACGGCCCCAGGCGGTCCTCGATCGACCCGCCATGGAGACATTGATCGCCGGGCGCCGGGTGCTGGTCACCGGTGCTGGCGGCACCATCGGCGGCGAACTCGCCCGTCAGATCTCCGCACTGGGACCTGCCGTACTCGGGCTCGTCGACAGCGCGGAATTCAACCTCTACTCGATCGATCTCGAAATCGCCGAACGGGCCCCCGACCTGTCCCGCCAGGCCCACCTGGCCGATGTGCGCAACGTGCCGGCAATGGCGAGCGTCTTCGCCGAACTCAAGCCCGAACTTGTCTTCCACGCGGCGGCCCTGAAGCATGTCCCGATCGTCGAGAGCCATGTCGCAGAGGGGGTGCAGACAAATATCGCCGGCTCGCGCAATGTCGCCGACCTGTGCCGCGAGAATGGGACCCGCATCATGGTCCTGATCTCGACCGACAAAGCCGTAAATCCGTCAAGCGTAATGGGGGCAACCAAAAGGGTGGCGGAGAGCTATTGCCAGGCGCTCGACCGCGCCCGCACCGACGATGGCTGCCGCTTCCTGACGGTTCGCTTCGGCAACGTCCTGGGGTCGACCGGCTCGGTGGTGCCGCTGTTCGAGCGCCAACTCGCCGCCGGCGGGCCGCTCACGGTCACGCACCCGGACATCACGCGTTATTTCATGACCACCCGAGAGGCGGTCGAGCTGGTGCTGCAGGCGTCGACCCTGGGCACGTCGCAGAACACCGCAGCCGGCGGAATCATGGTCCTCGACATGGGAGAGCCCGTGAAAATTCTCGACCTCGCCGAGCAAATGATCCGCCTGGCCGGCAAGCGGCCCCATGAGGATATCGCCATAAAATTCGTCGGCCTGCGTCCAGGAGAAAAGCTCTACGAGGAATTGTTTCACGACGCCGAAAGCCTGGCGCTGACCGACAATGCCGCGATTCGGCTGGCGACTCCACGGGTGGCCGATCGGGACGTTCTGGTGCGCGCGATCGACGAAATCTGCGCGGCCGCACGCGAAAACGACAACGAAAGCTGCCGTAGCCTGTTGGCACGTCTGGTGCCGGAGTTCCATTCCGATGCACCCGACACCAACGCCACGACGGCACAATAGGTTCACCCCTGGCCCGGTAGAGCCCCCACCCCAAGCCCTTGATGAAGGACAACCAAACCGGTGCCAAGCAACCATGACACGCCGATCTCGCGCGCAATTATTTCCGTCTCCGACAAGTCACGACTGACCGAACTCGGCCAGGCCCTCGCCGGCCATGGCGTCGAAATCCTGTCCACGGGCGGGTCCGCAAAGGCCC
>JAQCFD010000312.1 GCA_027618305.1 Pseudomonadota bacterium | reverse complement strand
GAAGACGCGACGATCAACCTTTATGATTTCGGCTGCATCCGGGTCTTCCCGCCTTCCTTCGCGCGCGGCGTGGTCGAGCTGTATCACGCCCTGCGCGAGGATGACCGGGACCGGGCCGTGCACGCCTATGAGAGCTGGGGGTTCGAGAATATCTCCAACGAACTGCTCGACACGCTGAACATCTGGGCCGGGTTCCTCTACCGGCCCCTGATGGAAGACAAGGTCCAGCGCATCCAGGAATCGGAATCCGGTCTATACGGCGCCAACATCGCCCACCAGGTGCAGGCGAAGCTGCGTGAACTGGGCGGGGTGACCCCGCCGCGTGAGTTCGTCCTGATGGACCGAGCCGCGGTGGGTCTGGGCTCGGTGTTTTTACGACTTCGGGCCGAACTCAACTGGCACCGGGTGTTCCATGAGCTGATCGACAAATTCGACATCGACGGTCTCGAGGATCGCCAGGCGTGGATGCTGGCGGCCCACGATCTCGATGTGGCCTCGAGCGGGTGACGCGATCTGCCCTTCGTGGTAGCGTCGGGATCATGCGCGGGCTGATTATCGTTTGCTGGTTTATGTTGTCGCTCCTGCCGGTCACGGCGGCGGCGCAGACGAATACGGACCCGGACATTCTCTGCGATAGCGCGCCGCCGGGGACCGTCGCCGAAATTCCGCCGCCCGTGGCCAAATGGGTCATCCTGCTCTGCACGCAGCGGGGCCAGACTCTGGCCGCGCGGGTCGGCGATGAGGTGGAGATGTGGCTCGAGCGGGGTACCGCGGTCCCTTTCCAGCTCGCGGCCGCCCCTGCTGGGGTCCTCGAAGGATCGAGCTCATTGACCAAATATGATCTTCGTTTCGACAGGATTTCCGCCCGGTTGGCGGTCGATGTGCAGCGCGACTTCCTCCTGGATATTTGGCGCAACGCCTATGAGACACCCGACATCCCGTCGGATCTCGGCGATGTGTTTCAGCTCGATACGGTGTCGGTCTACCGCGGTGACGTGACCAACATGTTCATCTATCTGCGCGGGGATGCGCCGCGCTGGATTGTCGTGTGCCGAGACCGGTGCCGGTCCGGGGTCGCACTTGATGTGTTGCGCGGTGCCGAACTGGAGGCGCGTGTGAGCGAGCAGGAACGTCTTCGACGGTAAATCTCCATACGATCCCCACGCATTCATTGCCGCCGGACTGCCGGCCGCGCTGCTGGCCGGAATTGTGAACGGGTTGTCCTGATGCGCCCCTGACATTTCGATTGACCCTGGCCGTCCGTCGCGCGACCGTTCTGCTGCTTGCAAACGGGGGAGGCTGAGACATGTCCACGAAACTTGAGGAAAAGACCGCCGAGGTCGCGGCTGCGCGCGGCATCGCCACCCATAAGGTGTTGATGGAAGACGATGCCATGATTGTCACCCACTGGGTCTTCAAGCCGGGTGAGCAGACCGGCTGGCATCTGCATGAGCAGGACTATATGCCGATCCAGCTGTCGACCGGCCGGCTGCTGTTCGAGTTTCCCGACGGGACCACGCGCGAGGTCGACTATGTGCCCAACACGTCGTCCTATGTCGCGGCACCGGTCGAGCACAACGCGATCAACATCGGCGACGTCGACATCGTTGCCTTGGAAATCGAATTCAAGAAATAGTTTCCGCGCCGAATGGCAGGGTACCCGGCGGTCAGGCGACCGCCGTGGAGTGATCCGTGCCGACGGTCCGCTTGGTCACGGCCAGCGCACCCTCGAGGGTGCGGTCGACCGTGTCCGAAATATACGCCGCCAGGTCGGCCTCGACCGGCGAGCGATAGATGAACTTGCGCACGAAGTAATAGAAAATGGCGGCGTGGATGTTCCAGGCGGCCTCGATCTCCAGGTCGGAGATGGGTTCCTGGTCCGGGTCCGGTGCCCCGGCGGTGGCGCGGATTTCGGTGCAGATCGGGATCAGCAGGCGGTGTTCGAGCAGCTCGATATAGCGCCGGTTGATGTCCTCGCCGGCGAGGCCGGCGAACATGTAGATGCGAATCCATTCATAGGTCAGCGCCTCACTGGCATAGGCGTCGTAAAAGTCGATCAACCGCTCGCGCAGGGGGATCGTCCGGTCGTCGATAAGCCGCTCCCACGCGACCTTCCAGCGGCCGATGAACACATCCTCAAAGACCCGTTCGATCAGATCCTGCTTGGTTGGGAAATACCGGTAGAGCAGGGGCTGGGTGATGCCGAGCCGCTGGGCGAGTTCGCGGGTCTGCCCGGCGAAACCGACATCGGCGAAAAACTGGATGGCGCCGTCGACGATGAGTTGCTCGCGTTCCGCCGGGGCGAATCGCTGGCGCTTCGGATTGTCGTCCGTCTTCGTTGCCATGGCGTGTCCTTGCGGCGGTTGGGCCCGGGCGATCATCAGGTTGGGGTGACCTTTATCAGGCTTGGGCGTGTGTCCGGGCGGGGCCCAGGCGGTGTTCAGGCGGCGTCGGGCTCGATGCCCTCGGCTTTGCCGCCGGCCTTCGACGAATAGTTCCGGTCGATATACCAGCAGACATATTCGATCATGCTGATCGGCTCATATTTGAGTTCTTCGCCCGGTTCGGCGAAGTCGGCCGGGTCGGCGATCGTCTCCGGGGCGGCGTCGAAGAAGGTCGCCATCGAGATGCGGTCCTCGTCAGGCGGGATCACCCGGTGCGGCGAGGCGATGAAGCGGCCGTTCGACCAGAGGTTCAGAAACTCGCCGGTGTTGATGACGAGCGCGTCTTCCATGTAGGCGGCTGGCAGCCAGTTGCCCTGGCGCGTCAGCACCTGAAGGCCCGCGACCTTCGTCAGCGGCAGAATCGTCAGGAAGGAATGGTCGCTGTGGGGCGAGATGCCGAACTGGTTTTCCTCGGCCTCGACCGCCGGATAATGGGCGTTGCGCGTCCACATGATCGGCTCTTTGAAGTAGGCATCGAAGAAGTCGGCCGGCTTGCCCAGCGCCAGCGCGTAGAGCGGCACGATCTTGCGGCCCAGATCGGCGCAGGCATTCTGGTAGCGGACCATCGGCGCGCGGAAATTCGGCAGCTGGGCCGGCCATTTGTTGGGGCCGGTGAAGCGGACGCCGTCACGGACATAGGGGTGATCGTCGGGGCGGTCGAGGCACAACACCAGCGTCTCGTTCAAATCCTGCTTGGTGTTCTTGTTGACCTTCGAGGTGACGTAGACGGTTGATTTCGGCGCGATATAGCCGACCGACGTCTCGTCGAATTTGACCGCCGCTTTCTCCTCTTTCGACAGCTTGAAGAAATCCTCCAGGGCGGCATTCGCG
>JAQCFD010000311.1 GCA_027618305.1 Pseudomonadota bacterium | reverse complement strand
ACCATCGGCATGATGGAGCTGGTCGATGCGATCCGCCGCCGCTTCAATTTGCCGCTGGTTGTGCATTTCATGGATGACTGGCCCTCGTACCTCTATCGCGGGGGGCTGGTGTCCTTTGCGGCGCGGATTGGTTCGCGATCGGTTATCTGCCTTCTGGTCGGTGCCGCAAGCGAGAGAATGGCGATTTGCGATGCAATGGCCGATGCCTTTGCCGCGCGTTTTCACGTGCCCTTTTCCGTACACCATAACCCGGTCGACATGACCGCCATCGAGGCCTGGATCGAACAAGCGGGCAAAGATACCGCGCCGGTCGGCCAGGAGGCGGTACTGCGCGTACTGTATGTCGGCTCCATCTTTGACAATGCGCAGGCGCAGAGCCTGATCGATATCGCCCGGGCGGTCGCGGGCCTTGCTGAAAGCGGGCGCGAGATCCGGTTCGATCTTTACAGCCCGCTACATCTGGCGGAACGGTTCCGGACACGGATCGAAATCGCACCGGCGGTCCGCCTTCACGATACGATTGCCGACGATGCACTTTTCTTTCAGACCATTGCCGGTGCGGATATCCTGGTTCTGCCAGTCAATTTCGATGCGGACTCGGTGCGCCTCGTGCGCTATTCAATGCCGACAAAGCTTCCAGCCTATATGGCAAGCGGAACAGCTACTCTGATTTATGGCCCGCCCGGAATCGCCCAGGTGGAATATGCCCGCCAGCATGGCTGGGGATATGTGCTGGACCGCCAGGGGGTCGAGGGCGTGACAGGGGCACTGACAGAGCTTGCCGACGACGGCACGCTTAGGGCGAAGCTCGCAACGCGGGCGAAAGGCCTGGCGATCGACCGCCACGACGCGGCAACCGTCCGCAGCGCCTTTCAGGCCCGGTTGATGGCCGCGCACGCGGCTGGCGGTTAGACGGAGGGGAATGAAGACGATGACGACGAACATACAGCGAGGCCGTGCATGACCGCGGGTCCGGACGCAAACGTCCCCGACATGAACACGCAGGTCCGCGCCTTCTGGGAACAGGGGCCGTGCGGCACCAATATCGGCATCGTCGGCGATGCCGAACCGCTGAGCCGCGAATGGTTCGAAACGGTTGAGCAGAACCGCTATACGCTGGAGCCGATGATCCACGGTGCGGCGCAGTTCACCCGCCATCGCGGCAAGAAACTGCTCGAGATCGGTGTCGGCGCGGGAACCGACCATCTGCAATGGGCACGGGCCGGATGCGAGTGTCATGGCGTCGATCTAACCGATGCAGCAATCGAGACGACAAAGGCCCGTCTTGCTCTCTACGGCCTGACATCGTCGTTGCAGCGGCTCGACGCCGAGACGCTCCCGTTTGACGAAGACAGTTTCGACCTGGTCTGGTCGTGGGGCGTGATCCATCATGCGGAGCATCCGGAGCGGATTGTCGCCGAGATCCGGCGCGTGCTGAAATCCGGCGGTGAATTCCGCGGCATGTTCTACAAGCGCTGGTCGCTGGCCGTCTTCAAGGAGTGGATCAAGCACGCCCTGCTGCGCGGAAAACCGTTTCGCAGCTTTGCCGATGTGCTGGCCCATCATTTCGAAAGTCCGGGAACCAAGGCCTACACGCTGCAGGAGATGCGCACGATGTTCCGCGCCTTCGACAGCGTCGAGGTGTCACCCGCTATGACGCCTTACGATCTCCAGCATTTGCCCGGTTTTCTCAAAGGCTGGCTGCCCGATAGTTTTGGATCCTTCATCGTCATCCACGCCATAAAATGACTGGATTCCGGGCGGAAGGCCGGGACGGCGCGGCGCGCTTCCCTTGACTGCCGCCCCCCACACTGCCATTAAGCCGACACCCCGAGCCTCGGACATTTCACCCGTCTCATATCCATGAATACACACGAAACCGACCATGCACAGGCGAGCGCCGCAGCCGAGGACACATCGATAGAACTGACCGTCGTCATTCCCTGTCTCGATGAGGCGGATACGATCGGCATCTGCGTCACCAAGGCCGTGGAAACGATGGCCGCGCTGGGCGTCGCCGGCGAGGTCGTCGTCGCCGACAACGGCAGCAGCGACGGCTCGCAGTCGATAGCGACACAGGCCGGCGCGCGCGTGGTCGATGTCCCGACCCGGGGGTATGGCGCTGCCCTGATGTTCGGAATCGGCGAAGCCCGCGGAAAATTCGTCATCATGTGAGATGCGGACGACAGCTACGATTTTCGCGAGATCGGAAAGTTTCTCGACGGGTTGAGAGGCGGCTTCGACCTCGTGCAGGGGTGCCGCTTCCCATCCGGCGGCGGCACGATCGAAAAGGGCGCGATGCCCTTTCTGCACCAGTATTTTGGCAATCCGCTGCTGTCGGCCCTGGCCCGGCTGATGTTCAATGTCCCGGTCCAGGACATTTACTGCGGTCTCAGGGGTTTCCGAAAGGAACACTATCTCACGCTCGATCAGCGTTGTATCGGGATGGAATTCGCTACCGAGATGATGATCAAGAGTAGCCTCAACGGTGCCAGCATCAACGAGGTTCCCATCACGCTCTCCCCCGACGGCCGCAAGAAACGGGGGCCGCATCTTCGAACGTTCCGGGATGGCTGGCGCACGCTGCGCACCTTCATGCTGTACAGCCCGCGCTGGACCTTCGCGATCCCGGGCGTCCTGCTGATGTGTCTGGGGCTGCTGGGTTATGCCCTCGCCCTGCCGTCGGTGTCGATTGCGGGCGCAACCTTCGATGCTCATACGTTGCTTGGCGCGACGATGTTTATCTTCGTGGGCTACCAGACATTGCTTTTTTCACTGTTTACGAAAATGTTTGCCGCCGCCGAAGGGCTGCTGCCGCAGGACCCGCGAATCAAGCGGATTCTGGAAACGGTCAATCTCGAGCGCGGCCTCGTCCTCGGCACCGTCGTCACGCTGATCGGCCTCGGGCTGATATCCGTTGTGCTGGTCGAATGGGTGGAGTCGGGATTTGGCACCCTGAACTATCCCGACACGCTGCGGCAGGTCATCCCGGGCGTCATGTTCGCGGTTCTCGGATTTCAAACCATTCTGGCCAGCCTGTTTGTCAGTATTCTCGGAATGCGCCGGCGCTCTTAAACCGCCGCTTACCAGGGACAGGTCTTGTCGGTCCGTTCGAGAATCCGGACCACCCCACGGGTCTGCGAGCGCATCGGGAGCGTTCGTGAGCCGCGCGACACAATCTCTATTTCGCCAAGGGGCTTGAAACATCCGGCAGCGGTGGCTGCAGTCATCATCTTGCTGTAGCTGGCCTCATACCCTTCCGCGATCTCCGCGGCGATGGCGTGGGTAATTC
>JAQCFD010000310.1 GCA_027618305.1 Pseudomonadota bacterium | reverse complement strand
GGTCAGAATGATTAATGAAACAACTCTGACTATTTAGTGTTTCACTGACAAGGCAGATGCCTATTGGTCTCCGTGACTTAGGGCGAAGTGAGGCGGGAATAAGGCACATACCTTTGCGTGTTTTAAAAGTAAAAATAGACCGTATAAGTAGAAATTTGATCGAAAATTCGCTGCGAAATTTCGATAACTACTTGGAAATATCGGGGGTTACGCGGGGCGGTTGGGACGCCCGAGCAGACCGCGCGCAATAATACCGGCCTGGATTTCGGCCGCGCCTTCGAAGATGTTCAAAATCCTGGCATCACATAAAACCCGGCTGATGTCGTATTCCTCGGCATAGCCGTTGCCGCCGTGCACCTGCAGGCTATTGTCGGCATTCGACCAGGCGACGCGTGCCCCCAGCAACTTCGCCATACCGGCCTCGATGTCGCAGCGCTGACCGGAATCCTTCTGCCGGGCGGCGAAATAGGTGAGCTGGCGGGCCATCATGGTCTCCGTGGCCATCCAGCCGAGCTTGCCGCCCACCCGCGCGAACTCGACGATCGGGCGGCGGAACTGTTCGCGGTCCTGGGCATAACCGAAGCCCAGCTCGAGCGCGTTCTGAGCCACCCCGACGGCCCGCGCGGCGGTCTGAATGCGTGCGGTTTCGAACGACGTCATGAGCTGCTTGAACCCGTCGCCCTCGCGCCCGCCGAGCAGTCCGTCGGCCGACACCTCGAACCCGTCGAAGCCGAGCTCATATTCCTTCATGCCGCGATAACCGAGCACGCGGATTTCCGATCCGCTCATGCCGTCGGCGGGGAAGGGGTTGTCCGTCGTGCCCCGGGGCTTGTCCGCCAGGAACATGGAGAGGCCCCGATAGCCGTCCTCGTCGGGGTCGGTCCGCACCATGAGCGTCATCATGTCCGTGCGCGCGGCGTGGGTGATCCAGATCTTGTTGCCCTTCACCCGGTAGACATCGCCATCGCGTGTGGCGCGGGTGCGGATGCGGGCCAGGTCGGAGCCATGGTTGGGCTCCGTGAAGACCGCCGTCGGCAGAATTTCCCCCGCGGCGATCGGCTTCAGGTATTTCTCTTTCTGTTCCGGGGTGCCGTTGAGGCGGATGAGCTCGGCGGCGATTTCGGAGCGTGTGCCCAGCGAGCCGACGCCGATATAGCCGCGCGACAATTCCTCGGTCACGACGCACATCGAGACCTTGCCCAGGCCCAACCCGCCATCTTCCTCGGGGATCGTCAGGCCGAACACGCCCAGTTCGCCCATCTCCGAAATCACATCCAGCGGAATCAGCTCGTCGCGCACATGCCAGCCATGGGCATGGGGAGAGATACGCTCGTCGGCGAAGCGGTGAAACTGGTCGGCGATCATGGCGTTGGTCTCGTCGAGATCGCGATCGCCGTAATCGCCGCTGCGCTCACGCAGGCATTCGGCGATGGCCTGGCGCACAGCAATGCTGTTGCCCCCGGCCATCAGCTGGCGCGCGGCGGCACTCGTGAAATGTTCGCGCTCGTCGATCCCCAGATCACCCGGCCGGACGATTTCGTCCTGGCTCATGGCGATGCCGTATTTGAGCTGACTGAGATAGGCCCCGAAACCGGCCGACAGCATCAGCCGTTCGAGGTTGCTGAGCCGCCCGCCGGCCTCGAGGCGTTCGGCCCAACCCAGCAATTGCTCGAGTGCTGCCGCATAGGTCGCCATCCAGGCAAAGCCGTGCACCGCATACTGATGCTCTTCCAGCAATGCCGGCTCCACCGGCCCGCCCGGCGCGGCCAGCCCGGTGGCGGCGCGTTGTGCGGCATCGCGGAAGGCCCGCACATCGTCGAGGGCCTCCCGGCACAGGCCGATCAGTTCGTTGGCGGATTCGGGGAGGGCGCTCATGATGGAAAATCCGCTCTGGTCGACAGGTTCAATAAACTCTCGTCATGCGCGGATTTGATCCGCGCATACTTCATAATTCCTCATGCTGAGCTTGTCGAAGTATGAGGCTTCGGCCCTCTCCTTCGACAGGCTCAGGATGAGGGCTGTTGCTGTTTGCCAAAGATGCCCGGGTCAGGCCCGGGCATGACGAATTACACATGGCCACACCAATCTTCGTTAATGCAAATCCTCACCCTGAGCCTGTCGAAGGGCGGGGATTTGCGCCCTCATACTTCGACATGCTCAGCATGAGGGCAACTTAATCCGCCGGCCCGGCGACCACGCCGGCGTCATGCAGTTTGCCGATCTCACCGTCGGACAGGCCGAGCTCGCCGGACAATATCTCGTCGGTATGTTCGCCCAGCACCGGCGCGCGGGGCACTTCGCGGGGCAGGGCGGTGAAATTATTCGGCGTGCCCGGCGCCAGATAGCGGCCGATCCCCGGCTGGTCGATCTCGCGGAACATCGGGTTCGCCGTCGACGCCCGGGGGTCTTCCGCGACCATCTGCTTGAATGTCTGATACGGCCCCCAGCAGACATTATGGGCATCGAACACGGCACGAATGTCGTCGAGGCTGCGGGTGGCGCACCAGGCGCCGATATGGGCGTTGATGGCGTCGCGTGCGGCGTAGCGATGTTCCTCGCGGGTGAAGTTCATCTCCAGCTCCGCTTCCAGCGCTTCCATGGCCTCTTCGGTCCCGGTCGCCTCGACCAGCTTCTTCCACTGGGGCACGGAGACGGCGATGATCATCACCCGGCGGCCGTCGGCGGTGGGGAAGTCCCGGCCGTAGCTGCCATAGACGTCGTTGCCGATATTGGGGCGGGATTCGCCGTTGAGCTGCACCTCGCCGATATAGCCGAGATTGCCAACCGTCGCGAAGGCCATGTCGGCCAGGGACAGGGACACATACTGGCCCTCGCCGGTGCGCCGCCGGTGGCGCTCGGCCCCCAGCAGGCCGGTCGCGGCGGCATAGCCCGTCGAGACGTCCCAGCCGGGAAACACATGGTTCACCGGATGGGTCTCCGCGTCCGGACCCGTCACGAACGGGAATCCCACCGCCGCGTTGACCGTGTAGTCCACGGCGACGGAGCCGTCCGGATTGCCGATGATGTTCAGCGCGATCAGATCGTCGCGCTTCGCTTTCAACGCTTCATAGGACAGCCAGCCGCGCATGGGGAAGTTGGTCAGCAGGATGCCGCGATCCTCACCCGGCTGGGTGATCAGCGCGCACAAAATCTCCTGGCCCTCGGGCTTGCGGAAATCCACCGCCAGCGAGCGCTTGCCCTTGTTCATCCCGGCCCAGTAGATCGAGTTGCCGTCTCGGGTTACCGGCCAGCGCTTGTAGTCGATGCCGCCGCCGATCATGTCGAAGCGGATCA
>JAQCFD010000309.1 GCA_027618305.1 Pseudomonadota bacterium | reverse complement strand
AATCGTCACCACCCGCCATGCCGATCGCGGCCAGCGGCACAAGCGCGATGCCCTCGCCGATGCCTGCGGCCAGCACATCGCGAAACCGGGTGTTGAGCCAGCGGATATGATCGAGCACGGCCTGCGACCGCAGGCCCAGCCGCAGCGAAGGCCGCCCTCCGCCGTTGATCGGCGCATAGACCCGCACCTTGCCCCGGTGTGCATCATAGACCGCATGCAACGGCATCGACGCGCCGACAACGGCGGCCAGCGGGGTCACGACGCCGTGGTCCTGTGCTGGTTTCAGCACGATCTCGCCCGCGCGGATCATCGCCTCGGCGCGGGCGAAATCCGCGGCCAGGCGTTCATAGACCGCCGCGACGCAGGCGGAATTCAGGATCGGTTGGGTGATGTGGTCAACTTCGGCAAAGGCCGGGCCAGCGTGCAACAACACGTTCGGGGCCAGCCCAAACGCGTCCCGGGCCGTCGTGAACCGGTTCCAGACCGGCTCGGTCACGACCGCGCGGTCAAATGCCAGTCGGTCGGCCGGATGCAGCGTATTCATGCGGGCTCCGGCGGGAATATCCAGCTTTCCGAGAAATAGAGGAATGCGGTCGTCGTCTCAAAACCGGCCTGCACCCTTTCGCCGACGGCACCGGGCAGCGCATGCCCGTTGACCATGATCGCGGCCCGGCGGGCGGGCACCAGAAGCGAGAACATCGTATGCGCCTTGGTCCCGGTCAGTTCGGGTGGCAGTTCCAAAGCCATCGGCGGCTCCAGCCCTTCCCAGACCAGTTCCACGGTCAAACCATCCGCCACGACCGTTTCGGTATAACGCGTGCCCATCGGATCACCGCTGGTGCGCACCGAATGCAGCCGTTCATGCCGCAAACCCGCAAAGGGCGGTATTTCCGAAAACCCCGGCAGTCGTGCGATGAAATTGTCGCGCAGGAATTCCCCCAACGCGGCCGTCTCGCTGAGCAGAATGTTGGGCGCTCCCGGCGTGCCGGTCGCTGCATCTGGTGCGCCGTAGAGCAAAAGGGCACAACCCTGCCCCACCGGCGACCACGCGATGCGAAAGAACAGCGCCATCGCCGAGGTGCTGCCATCGGGGTTTTTCAGAATGATGCCGGGATTTTCGCCGGTCCAGTCGACGGTGCCGGAAGTGACAGGGGTGTTAAGCGGCATAGGGACCTCCGTTCGGCGTGACCCAGGTTTCGGAGAACGCCAGAAACGCCGTGCTCATCGTGCGGCCAAAGAATTGCCTATCGGCGACGAACCCGGGCAAGGCGGTGCCGTTCAACCGGATTTCCGCCGATTTCGCCTCCTGAAACACCGAATACATCTCGTGTTCCTTGGTCGCACTGTTTTCCTTGGTGACTTCGACCGGCAGGGGCGGCCCGAGGGTTTCCCAGATCAGATCGACCGTCACGCCGGGCGCGCGCAGCGTTTCGGAATAACGGGTTTTCAGATCGGTCGGCGCGGTCACCACGCTCTCGCAGTCGAGCCACGTCATCGCAGCCAACCCCTCACGGCCCAGAAAGGTCGGGAATTTCGATAGCCAGCCGTCGATGATCCAGCGCATCATGCGCTGGTTATCGGTGACAATCAGATTGGGCGCGTCCGGCCAGCCCTTGGCCTCATCCGGCGCACCCAGAACCACCGCCGCCTGACCACGGCCATAAGGCGACAGCACCACGCGAAAAAACACCGCGAGCGTGGTGTAGTCGCCATCGGGCGTGTCCTTGAGGTATATCCCCGGGTTCTCACCGGACCAGTCGACCCGCCCGGGGTTGATCGGAACGCGGCTCATGACCACGTCGCCTCGTAGGCCTCCAGATCGGCCTCGATCTTCGCGCGGCGTTCCGCACCTGTCAGGTTGTCGGCAGCCATGTAGATCTCGGCCACCTTGTGGGCGACTTCCTTGAGGATCGCCCCGTCATCGCGGCCTTCCTGCAGCGGGATGCGCAACAGCGTGTCGCCGCCATAGGTCGGGATCGGGTTGTTGAACAGAACCGCCGGTTGCGGGGCCGGTTTGCCATCGGCCACATCGCGGATCGCGGCGCGCAGCTTGCGCCGCACCTTGGCCACACCCCGGTCGGAAAAGGCAAGGTTTTCGCGGGCGTGGATGTTCCTCGGGCCCTGACTGACCCAGGCATCATAGTCGCCCGGATCGCGCTGGCGCTGCTCATAGCTGCGGTCCGGTCCCTGCCCGTAAAAGTCGGTCGTGCCGAAACCCACCTCGTCGCGATTGGTCAGCCCGCGCGGGTCATCGCCTTCGCGGAAATGCCGCCATGCGATCACAAGGGTGTTGGTGTCATCGACCGGTGTGACCCAGCGCGACAGCCCATTGCGCCCGAAATAGAGGCTTTTGTCGGTCATCGGGAAATGCCCGCCGTTCTGGGTGAACGAGGGCAGCATCTTGTCGTGAATCCTGAGCCAGATGAAATCATCAACGCGGCGCGTGTTGGTATAGAAATCACCGTAGGCGCGTTCGAAAAACTCGATCATCGGCATCTCGGCAAAGGCGTCGATGAACTGGCTGCGCACAGCCTTGGTGTGCAGATAGACGGTATGAAAAGGGTCCCATGCATTTTCCATCACCTGCAGCCAATTGCAGGGGCTCTCGATCAGGTAGGGCACCATGTCTTCGGCCTCGTCGCCGAACGTGTCCATTACCGGAAAGGCGGGCACCGTGTCCGAAGGGCCCATATAGGCAAAGGCGATGCCCTTGTATTCGATCACCGGATACGCGCCGAGGCAGGTGCGCTCCCTGACCTGACTGGCCGGTGGCTCGCACGGAGTTTCGAGGATGGTGCCGTCGAGCCCGTATTTCCAGCCATGATAGGAACAGCGAATGCCGCCGTTCTCGATAATGCCGAATTCCAGCGACATGTTGCGGTGGACGCAATGCAGATGCGTCAGGCCCAGCTTGCCCTCGCCGGTTTCGCGAAACAGGATCAGGTCTTCGCCCAAGATGCGGAGCCGGTAGGGCAGATCGCCCACTTGATTGGTCATCGCGACCGGCATCCAGTAGCGGCGCAGGTATTCACCGCAGGGCGTGCCCGGCCCCACCTCCGACAATTCGGGATCGGGTTCTTCGGTCCAGACGGCCTGGCGTTCGTGGCCGCGAAACTTGCCCTTGGGGGCGTCGAACATCGTTGTCATGGTTTTCTCCGATCCTGTTATCCAAACGGCGGAGGGAGAGGCACATGGCCCACCCAGACCGCTTTTGTCTGCTGAAAGTCTTCCAATGCGTCGGGGCCCAGTTCCCGCCCATAGCCCGAGCGTTTCATGACGCCCACGGGCACAGCCGCATCCACGC
>JAQCFD010000308.1 GCA_027618305.1 Pseudomonadota bacterium | reverse complement strand
ATGTCGACGATCTCGGCGCGGACGAGATGCGCGACTATCGCGGCACCCTGACCGAGCCGGGCCGCGACAGCCCGTGGCGCGGGCGCGGCGTGGAGGAAAATCTCGACCTGTTCCGCCGCATGCGCGCCGGCGAGTTCGAAAACGGGGCGCGCTGCCTGCGCGCCCGGATCGACATGGCGTCGGGCAACATCAACATGCGCGACCCGGTGCTGTACCGTATTTTGCGGGCCGAGCATCCGCGCACCGGCAACGCCTGGTGCATTTACCCGACCTACGATTTCGCCCACGGCCAGTCGGACGCGATCGAGGGTATTACACATTCGCTGTGCACGCTGGAGTTCGAAGATCACCGCCCGCTCTATGACTGGCTGATCGAGAATCTCCCGGTCCCTGCCCGGCCCCGCCAGTTTGAGTTCTCGCGCCTCAATCTCGGCCACACCGTGCTGTCGAAAAGACGCCTGATTCAACTGGTCGACGAAGGTCATGTCACCGGCTGGGACGATCCGCGCATGCCGACCGTGGCCGGGTTGCGCCGCCGTGGGGTCCCACCCGAGGCGATTCGGGATTTCATCTGTCGGCTGGGCATCACCAAGTCCGACGGGCTCGTCGAGATGTCGTATTTCGAGAACACAATCCGCGAGCATCTCAACCGGACGGCGCCGCGCCGGATGGGCGTCCTCGATCCGGTCAAACTGGTGATCGAGAATTACCCCGAGGGCGAGAGTGAGGAGATGGAGGGGGTCAACAACCCGACCGACGAGAGTGCGGGCACACGAAAGGTGCCGTTCAGCCGCGAACTCTGGATCGAACGTGATGACTATATGGATGACGCGCCCAGCAAATTCCGGCGCCTGACAATCGGCCGCGAGGTGCGCCTGCGCTTCGCCTATTACGTGACCTGCACGGATGTGATCAAGGATGCGGATGGCAACGTGACCGAGCTGCGCTGCACCTATGATCCCGAAAGCCGCGGCGGCGATACGCCCGACGGCCGCAAGGTTCGCGGCACGATCCACTGGGTCTCGGCGGCCCATGCTCAAACCGCGGAAGTCCGGCTCTATGATGACCTGTTCACCACCGAGGAGCCCGGCAGGGAACATGACTGGCTGGAAGACCTCAACCCGGCCTCGCTCGAAGTTCGCACCAATTGCTTCCTCGAGCCCGCCCTGGCAAATGATGACGGTGTGGTCCAGTTCGAGCGTCTGGGCTACTTCGCCCCCGACGCGGACTCCGCGCCCGGCGCACTGGTGTTCAACCGCACGGTAAGCCTGCGCGACGGCGGGGCAAAAGCCGGGGGTTAGTAGCCCCGATAATCCTATTCCGTAGAGCCGCCTGATCCGTGGCTGCCGCAGTGACGGTCAACGCATCGCTGGTTCGAGCGGGGTGTCCGGGGATCGTTCCGCGCGAACCACCTGAACCTCAACAGCCATACCTTCAAACGCCCCTCCGTCACCGATGAAACTTCCGGTGATCGGCATGGACTGCCGAATATGGCGCGCCACGGCGACAGGGATAAGATTGAACCCGCCGACACTTCGATTTGTCGGGTCGAACACGATCCAACCCGCGCCGGGCACATAAACTTCTGCCCAGGCATGGGTCGAACCAGCCCCCTGGGACCCCACGGCGTCATTATCCGGGTCGTACAGATACCCGGATACAATACGAGCACCGAATCCGAAGCTGCGCACGGCATCAACAAACAGAACGGCAAAATCCCGACATGACCCCTTGTTGCGGCCGAGCGTTTCCGTCGGCGATTGGGCGTCGTCGGTTTCGCGCACTTCATAGGCGACCCGCGCGGCGACACCATCCGACAGTTCCTTCAGGAGTGTGAGCGTATCGGTCGGGCTCCGGGTAACGAACGCCTGTGCCCACGCCCGCAGCTCCCCGTAGGAGTCGAGATATGCCTGAAGCCGCAAGGCCCCGAGGTCGGTCATCTCATCTTCAGTGTGCAAGAACGGATAACTCACGGCCGACGCGGCAATATCGAAGACCGGCCATTGTTCGACATCGAGCGTGAGCTCCGCGACGCTATCGATAACGAGTGAGTCCGACGGTTCGTGAAATGTGGCCGTTGCTACCGCGTTGCCAAATACGTCATGCGCCCAATTGACGGTCGCGCGCGGCGTGAGCTCGAGAATATGCGAGATGAGGCGCAGATTGCGGCTCTCGCGTGGTCGAAGCATCAACCGGTGCGCGCCAAACGCCAGGGGCGTCCGATATCGGTATGTCGTACGGTGGTGAATCTCGAGCCTGGTCAAATTTTGTCTCCAGCCGGAGGCTACCATATATTCATGTTAAGCCCGTCCTGGCCGGATTTGCTGCCCGAGAACAAACGATCAAGACGGGTGAAGGAATAGACGCGCGGGGGCCAAGCGTGGAATCATGATTTATCTGAACGGAGCATTTGAATGGAAATCAACATCCCCGAAGTCCTCGCCGAAGTGACGGCAGCCCATGACCGCTACGAGGCGGCCCTGACGACAAACGACGTCGATGTGCTGAACGAGCTGTTCTGGACCAACGATCTGACCCTGCGTTACGGCATCGGTGAAAATCTTTACGGCCATGATCAGATCGCCGGGTTCCGCGCCGCGCGCGACCCGAACGACGTCGCGCGCACGACCGGGCCGGTGATCGTCACCACCTATGGCCGGGATTTCGGCACCGCGAACCTCGAATTTTATCGCGAGAGCATGGGCGAAGGGACCGGGCGCCAGAGCCAGAGCTGGGCCCGCATGCCAGAGGGTTGGCGCATCGTCGCCGCCCATGTGAGCGTCATCCGCCCCAAATAAGAAAAGGCCGCGCGAGCGGCCCTTTCAATTCTGTATCCGGTTTCGCGTCTAGCCGGTGACCCGCCAGACCTCGGGTGCGTTTTTCATGCTTTCGAGCAACGCCTGACGCTGGTCTTCCATGGCTTCCGGCAGACGACCGGCGAAACTGTCGAACAGCTCCTTCTGTGACTGGGCCTCGTTGCTACCCGCATCGCGGGTCAGGTCCATGATGCCGCTGAACGCGTCCGCCGTGAAATCGAGGCCGGTCCAGTTGAGATCATCGTAGCGCGGCATGTTGCCGAGCGGGCCTTCGACGGCGTCGAGATTCTCGTGCACCCTGTCGCAGACCCATTCCAGGACGCGCATATTCTCGCCAAATCCCGGCCAGATGAAGTTGCCAGCCTCGTCTTTGCGGAACCAATTCACCCGGAAAATCTTGGGCAACTTCAGGCCCTGGTCCGCGAACCCGAGCCAGTGACTCCAGTAATCGGCCATGTTGTAGCCACAGAAAGGCAGCATCGCCATCGGGTCA
>JAQCFD010000307.1 GCA_027618305.1 Pseudomonadota bacterium | reverse complement strand
CCCCATGTCGTCCCCAGGCGCTCGCGCATGGTCTGTGCCAGTAGCTGTGCAAAGGGCTCGCTGCTGGAGCGAATACCGGCCATGTCGGCGTCGGTGATGCCGGCCAGGCCTTCGCGTGATTCGCCGGTGTAAAGAACCCCACCCCCGACGAAATATGCCGAAGCGCCCGGGATCGCGAGAAGCTGTGCGGAGATCAGTCCCCCGGCTGATGTTTCGGCAACAGCGACGGTCTCGCCGCGCGCCTTCAGCAGGTCGGCGATGGCGCTGGTGTGTTCGAGCAGGTCGGTCATGGCGTCTTCTCTGGGTCGGAGGTCTGGTTGAATGCCGCATCCTTGGCGGCGGGAATACGAGTGTCGGACAAGCGTAGCGACAACACAGCCAGGATGACCAGCGCCGCGCCGAACAATTGCATGGCGGACAGTGCCTGCCCGAGGATGAGAAAGCCGAATGTCATGCTGGCGACGGGTTCAAGATTCATCGACATGGCGGCCGTCGAGGGCCCGGCCAGTGAGATGGCGATGAAGACCGTGACGATGGCGATGGCATAAATGCTGGGGCCGATCAGGAAGGCTGCCCAGGCGCCGCCTGTGCTGGGCAGCGCGTAGTCACCGAGCACGCCGGTCACAACGGCGAAGACGATCGCTGCCGACAGCATCATGTGAAACGTCACCGGGCGCGAATCGCCGTTGCCAACTACGCGGTTGTTGAGGATCACGACCACCGTAATGCCGATGGCCGCCATCGTGGCGAGGCCGACGCCGAGAACATTTAGCTGGCCGCCTTGCAGATCGAGCGCCAGCGCGAGGCCGAAGAAGGCCACAATCAACGCGCCGACAGATCGCAGGGTGGGGCGTTCCTGGCCACTGACCCAGGCGTAAACATTGGTCAGCAGTGGGAAGGTGTAGAAGATCAGCACGGCCAGCGCGACCGGGATGAACTGGATCGCGGACAACAGACCGTAGGAGTAGACCGCCAGCAATGCGCCGATGGTGAGTGCCGCGAGACGGCGCCGTAGGGGCAGATGCAGGCTGGTTCGGGCCAGAACGATGATGGTGAGCACCAGCAGCATCGCGAGTATCGAGCGCAATGTCAGGAAGGTGAGCGGATTGGTCCCGCCGCCATAGGCGATCTTGGCCGCTGTCGAGTTCGCGGCAAAGCCGATTCCCGCGGCACCGGCCAGCGCAGCACCGAGAAGTATGTTGGGGCGTGACATCGTGTGCTGTTTCAGTGGACCATGGGTTCGCGCGACATTGGACACATCGAACGCCGCGATCAACACATCACATTCGAGGGGCGGCATCGGAATATGGAAAAAGGGAGAGAGTGGTGACGGCGTTTGACGAGTATGAAGACCATGATGCGGTTGGTCTGGCGGCCCTGATCCGCAACGGTGACGTCACCGCGTCCGAAGTCATGGAGGCGGCCATCGCACGCTGCGAGGCACGCAATCCGGCTCTCAACGCGGTTGTAATGGATCTTTACGAACACGGCCGAAAAGCGGTGTCCGGTGATCTTCCCGGCGGCCCCCTGGCGGGCGTGCCCTATCTGATCAAGGATCTGGGGGCGACCCTGGCGGGCACGCCGACCACCGGCGGCAGCAAGTTCATGGCCGATGTGGTGCCGGATGCCGACAGTGAAACCGTGACACGGCTGAAGGCTGCGGGCATGGCGATCTTTGGCAAGACCAACACATGCGAATTCGGCATGTCGATCACCTGCGAGCCCCAGCTCTACGGCCCGACGCGCAATCCCTGGGATGATGCGGTCACACCGGGCGGCTCGTCGGGTGGGGCCGCGTCTGCCGTGGCGGCGCGCATTCTGCCGGCGGCCCATGCCAGCGACGGGTTCGGGTCGATCCGTGTGCCGGCGTCCTGTTGCGGGCTGGTCGGGATGAAGCCGACGCGCGGCCGCAACAGTTTCGCGCCGGGCCTGGGCGAGCGGATGGGCGGGATCGTCGCCGAACATACCGTCTCGATATCCGTGCGCGATCACGCCGCAATCCTCGATGCGACCGCAGGGCCGGCACCCGGAGATCCTTATTATGCGCCACCACCGGCGCGAGCCTTCCTGGAAGAGGTCGGCGCCGATCCCGGAAAACTGAGGGTCGGGTTCAGCTATGGCGGTGCCACGGGCGCGCGAACCGATGGCGAGCACACACGCGTACTCGATGAAACCCTGTCGGTGCTGGAAGGGTTGGGTCATGACGTGGTCGAGGCGGATCCGCCGATCGACAATGGCGAGATGCAGGATATTTTCCGAACCCTGATGGCGTCGAATGCGGCCCAGATTATCCGCATGCACCCGACCAAGGGGCGGCTGCCCGAGCCGGGCGAAGTCGAGCAGGTTGTCGCGGCGACGGCCGAGAAGGGTGAGAGCGTCACCGGATATGATGTGTTTCTCGCGCAAACCCGGATGCATCAGGCCGGGCGGCGTATGGCGGCGTTCCATGACACCTATGATGTGCTGCTGACGCCGGGTCTGGGGCACATGCCACCCAAATTGGGCTGGCTCGACATGATGATGGACGATGCCGACGAATATTGGGACCGGGTGGCGGCGTTCTCACCCTTTACGGTCTGGTTCAACCTGACGGGCCAGCCGGCGATCAGTCTGCCGGTCGGCATGACGGCGGAAAGCTTCCCGGTATCGGTCCAGGCCGTTGGACGCTTTGCCGACGAGGCGACGCTGTTCCGGCTTTCGGCGCAGCTCGAGGCCGCCATGCCCTGGCGCGATCGCAAGCCCCCGGGGTTGCCGGCTGTCTGAATGTTCTAGACGTAGCCGGGGGCGGCGGCGAACGGGTGGGCCTTCTCGTAAGCGCGTGCCGTGCGCAGCACCAGCGCGTCCTCCCAGTGGCGGCCCACCAACTGGAACGCGACCGGCAACCGTTCGTTGCCCAGCCCGCACGGCACCGAACAGGCGGGCTGCATCGTCAGGTTGAACGGATAGGTGAACGGGCACCAGTCGACCCATTGGTCCATGTCGCGGCCGTCGGGGACATTCTTCCCTGCCTCGATCGCCTCGAGCGGCATCTGGGGGGTTAGCAGCAGGTCATAGTTTTCATGGAAGCGCGCCATCCGGTTGCCGAGTTCGACACGGGCGGCATGGGCGCCGACCAGATCGGTGACGCTCAGCTTGCGGCCCTCTTCGGCGATGGCCAACAGCCCGGGGTCCATCAATTCGCGTTTGTCGGCGGGGATCTGGTCAACCAGCCAGGCGTCGGCGGCAGCCCAGATAACCTCGATGATCGGCCGGACCGGAGGAATGTCGGGGTCGACTTCCTCGACGACGGCGCCCAGTTCGCCGAGGGTCTTGGCGGCGGC
>JAQCFD010000306.1 GCA_027618305.1 Pseudomonadota bacterium | reverse complement strand
ATCCCGTGGGCGGAGAAGATCGAGAAGGATTCGGGTGGCCGCCTCAAGGTCCAGCCCTTCTGGGCCATGCAGCTTGGCGGCGGAGCGCCGCAGCTCCTCGACCAGGCGCGCGACGGCGTGGTCGACATCGTCTGGACTCTGCCTGGTTTCACCGCGGGCCGTATTCCGGAAGTCGAGCCATTCGAGCTTCCGTTCGTACATCGTGACGCGCTTTCGACGACGCTCGCGCTTCAGGATTTCCAGGACAGACACTCGATCAAGGCGCTGGGCGACTATCACACCCTGCTGCTGCATGCGCACCAGGGCTTCCTCTTCCAGACCAAGAACCAGGTTCACCGAATGGAAGACCTGAAAGGCATGAAACTGCGCGCCGCCTCACGCGCCGGCGTCTGGCTCCTCGAAGCGCTGGGGGCCACGGGCATCGGTATGCCGCTGCCGAAGATTCCCGAGGCACTCTCCAAGGGCGTCATCGACGGCGTGACCCTTCCCTACGAAATCGCACCTGCGGTCAAGACACCGGATCTGGTCAGCCACTTCACCAGCCTCGCCGGCCCGCAGCCGCGCCTGGGCACGAACGTCTTCGCCTTCCTGATGAACGAGAAAGCCTACGCCGCGCTCCCCGACGACCTGAAGAAGGTCATCGACGCAAACGCCGGGCGCAACATCGCCGAAATGGCAGGCAAGAACTGGATCGCCGTCGAGGAACCCGGCCTGAACGCCGTAAAGTCCAAGCCGAAGAACGAGCTCTTCACGCTGCCCGAATCCGAGGTCGCCAAGATCAAGGCGGCGGCCGAGCCGGTGTTCAAGCGCTGGTACGACGAAGTCGGGAAATCGGGGATCGACGGCCCGGCGCTCGTCAAGGACGCACGCGACCTGATCGAGAAATACGCAGGCGCCTCCTAAGGAACCGCGCAAGACCGTTCGCCTGACCGGTCGGTTTCTCGCACATGAGCGACATGACATCCGACAACGCCCGGCCCACCGATCCGGTGGGCCGGGTGCTTTACACCATCGCGAAATGGCTCGCCGTTTTCGGCGGGGTGATTCTCAGCGGCATGGCGCTGCTCACCGCCACCAGCGTCATCGGGCGCTCGTTGCTGGCGGAGCCCATTCCGGGAGATTTCGAGCTGGTGGCGATCGGCACGGGCCTCGCTGTTTTCGCATTTCTGCCCTGGTGCCAACTCGTCCGAGGCAACGTGCTCGTCGACTTCTTCATGTCCGCCGCGCCACCGCGCGCGCAGATCTTCGCCGATGTGGTCGGCGGCGTCGCCTATCTGGCCATCGCCGCACTGCTGACCTGGCGCATGATCTTCGGCGGCATCGACATGTACAAATACAACGAACTGTCGATGACCATTAATTTTCCCCGCTGGACGACCTTCCCCGTCTCCATCCTGCTCATGTCATTCCTGACGGTCGTGATCGCCTACACGGTAGGGCGAAGCGTTGCGGAGCTGCGCGCCGGCCGATACATACCCGACCCCGACGGTGATCGACCGGATCGCGATCAGGACACCCCGTCACAATGAGCGGCCTCGAGATCGGCTTGATCGGTTTCGGCGCTCTTCTGGTCCTGCTGGGCCTGCGCATTCCCATCGGCGTGGCCATGCTTGGCGTCGGCTTGGTCGGCTATGTCAACATTGCCGGCGAAGTTGCGCTCTTCAGCTACCTCAAGACGGAGACCTACTGGCGTTTCACCAACGACAGCCTGTCCGTCGTCCCCCTGTTCCTGCTGATGGGTCAATTCGCGGCCAAGGCCGGGCTCAGCCAGGCCCTGTTCTCCGCGGCCTACACCTGGCTCGGACATTACCGCGGCGGCATCGCCATGGCCGCGATCGGCGGCTGCGCCGGTTTCGGCGCCATTACCGGCTCGTCGCTGGCGACCGCGGCGACGATGGGGCAGGTCGCCCTGCCGGAACTGCGCAAATACAACTATTCCGGCGCCCTCGCCACGGGCACCCTGGCCGCCGGCGGCACGCTCGGTATTTTGATTCCACCTTCGATCGTGCTGATCATTTATGCGGTCATGGTCGAGGCGAATGTGGCCACCCTGTTCCAGGCGGCCTTCATTCCCGGCATCCTTGCGGCGCTGGGCTACCTCACAGTGATCGCCATCGTCGTCCGGGTGAACCCGGAAGCGGGCCCGGCCGGCCCAAAGTCGAGCCGGGTGGAAAAATGGTCGGCCCTGCTCGAGATATGGCCGGTTCTGCTGATCTTCATCCTGGTCATGGGCGGCATCTACTTCGGCGTCTTTACACCCACCGAAGGCGCCGGTGTCGGCGCGTTCGGCACGTTCCTGATCGCCGTGACCCGCGGCGGGATGCGTTGGAAAGGAATTGTCGAAGCCCTGCTCGGCACCGCACAGACCACGGCGATGATTTTCCTGATTCTGCTCGGCGCGGCGATCTTCAACGCCTTCCTCGGCTTCTCTCAGTTGCCGATCTTCGCCGCGGATTTCTTCGGCAGTTCCGGCCTCGCGCCGCTGACAATTCTGCTGGGCATGGTCGTGCTCTATATCCTGCTCGGCTTCGTTATGGATTCCCTGTCCATGATCTTCCTGACCGTGCCGATCTTCTGGCCAATCATCGCCGGCCTCGACTTCGGCATGAACGTGGAGGAAACGAAGCTCTGGTTCGGCATCATTTCGCTGATCGTGGTCGAAATGGGCCTGATCACGCCGCCGGTCGGCCTGAACGTCTTCATCATCAATTCAATGGCCCGCGACGTGCCGATGATCGAGACCTTCAAGGGAGTTATTCCCTTTTTCATGTCCGACATCGTGCGGGTGATCGTTCTCATCTTGCTGCCCGGAATAACGCTGATTTTGCCACGCCTGTTGAGTTGATAAGGGCCATCCGGACAGTTAGTGCGTAATGACAATAATTTGCATTACAAACTAATTGATCCTGCTAAAGTTGGGCCGCCATGAGCTTCACCGTCAAAATCAGGCAATCCGAAGCGCCACTGACCGTCGAGATGGGCGAGACCATCCTCGTCGCCGCGCTCGCCGCCGACATCGATTATCCCCATGGCTGCCAGTCCGGCAATTGCGGTGCCTGCAAGTCGCGCCTGCATGGGGGAGAGGTCGAGATGTCACCCTATTCCGACTATGCGCTGACCGATGCCGAGAAAGACTCCGGCCTGGTGCTGGCCTGCCGGGCCGTGCCGTGGAGCGATTGCGAGATCGCCTGGCTGGAGCAGGACGAAGTTGTCTCCCACCCGCTGCGCAAGCTCGACTGCAAGGTCGCGGCGCTGGACCGCATGACCCACGACATCACCCGGGTGCGCCTGTCGATAGAAGCCGGCGGCCCGTTTGATTTTACGGCGGGCCAGTATGCGCGTG